>JAATVT010000035.1 GCA_014523685.1 Nitrososphaerales archaeon TH5893 | reverse complement strand
ATTATCTGATAAATTGGGAGCTTACTATTGCGTGAGAATGAGAACTATCGACCCAATAACTGAAGTTACAACTGTGATCTATATGATTCTACTATGAAATTCTTATATAGTACGCGGCGCGATCAAGGACAATGAATCCCAAACTAGTATTCGTGGCAATCGCAATAGTTGTGTTTGCCATAACGTCCATGGCAAGCATTGGGGTGTTTAGCGGCGTAGAACCAATGGAAGCTTTCGCCCAAAATATGACGAACATGACCAATATGACGGCTCCGCCTACGCCTTAGACCTCAACACCCTTTATTTTTTTTAATTAATGACTTAAGAAATCATTCCTGTTTTAACTAGGGCACTTTACTATCTTCTTCTCTGGCCTAGACTGAATTAGAACGGCTTTTGAGATGGTATCATTATTCTAAGAAATCTGAAAAATCAGTGGATTTTCGTATTATACAAAAAATCAAATCACTAATGGATTTGTAAATTACTACTTTGATATAGAAGAACTACGAATCTATTGAACAACTGGCTGATTTTACAGTTACCCATACTGTATTACAATAATTACAATGATAAACTAAATAGACCAAAAACGGGTTTTTTGATTAAGGATAATGGGCCGGACGTGATTCGAACACGCGACCCCCGCCATGTCAAGGCGGTATCTTAACCAGGCTAGACCACCGGCCCACGTGGGAATGAACTAGACTCGTTGCATGCTAAATATGTTTTTCTCAACCAGATACTAATTGCCATTTAAAAGTCTTTCAACTTGGTAAGCACATCCCTATCCATGTCTTCTGGATATTGAAATTCGATAATATCGCTCATGTCTGGGACATTGTTAGGCCATTTTGGAATATAATATCGGCTTATGGTCATCCAGCGTAATAATATATAATATATCCTAACTTTAAGACTTGGAGCGGACGGAACAGAGACTTGGTTAGATCGGATACAGCAAGAAAAAATAATTCTGATTTTCAACCAGCTAAACCTGCTAACCATCAATCCCACGCCTCTGCTAATGATTCTCAGCAGACCAGATCCTTCAGCCTCTTTTATAATGATCTTACTCGCTGGCTCTTCATAACATTAGCCTTCACTGGTATTTTGGCCACAGGCTGGTTCGGCATACCTCTTGCCCCTTTATACTTCTTGTATAACGAAATAGACCCTGTCTCTGCTTTGTTTTCTTTGCTCAGTGCATTGGGTACGATTTGGGGAGCAATGGCTTACCGGGAATTTACTATCTCTGCCGCCTTGATAAATGATGCAAGAGATTTGGCGAAGAAACTTAATCCGATGATTGGCGATTATGAATATCGATCATACAATCCTGAAACGAGGGACTATGAAAAAGGATATGTTCCCATGGGTCCTATCGATTTCTGGGATCGAGAAACTCAGGTGCCTGATTGGCTTGATAAGGGAAAATATTGGCATATCCTACTTGGACTCCAGGTTCCTAACAAGGAAATTATCCTACAAGTTGTTAAAGATAGCGATCTGCCATTCTTAGAAAATCCCCGGAACGTTGCTGTCACCTCGAGGGAACTCCAGGCTCCTCAGAAAAAATATCGTTACAGAGTGAAAATACCTCAGTGGTTAGTTATGAACACTGAAATTTCCCTAACTGAAAAGCAAAAAGAATCTTGGAATATTGATGAGTCAGATTTGGGTACATTTCTAACAATACTCAATACAAAGCTAGCCAGAGCATCAGAAGAAGTGGTTGAGAGAGAAAAATCTCGTATCAAGTACCCCTGGAAAATATCTGCATTCGTCGCATATCTAAATAAGAGTCTGCCCCTCAGAATAATATACAGAAAAGCAATAAGTCATTTTCCTGGAGCAAGAAAACGAACTATTGAATATACTAATGAGAATCTAGCTAACATCCCGAACGATCAATTGATTGAATCTATAATCGATGTTGCTAAGAATAGAGAAATTCCGCAGGAAAGAATAGACAAATTTCGTATCCTTGTCTTGTTTCTTAAGAATGAATATAGTAGACAGGGGATAGGTGAAGGGTCAAGTAAATACCATAATTTTCATCATAGTTTAGAGGTTACCTTTCTTAGTTTACAAATGCTACCAAAAGAATTTCATGGATATACTTATTCTTGGAAGGATTATGAACTTCTGCTATTGGCTGGTATTTTACATGACTATGATCCCAGTGACGCTCATATCGAATCGCTCAGGACTGATATTGATAATGACACTATCTCAGCCCAGCCAAAGGGACCTAGAGTTTATAGAACTATCGATGAATTAAATAGAACAAGAATTCTGGATGCTTATTTTACAATGAGTTCCATGGAATTTGAAAACTACTTTAGAGAATACAAATCTAGTTTGCTTCTACCAATTGAATTTTCATCAACCCATCCAGAATACGTGAAGGTTGATTGGAAGCCTACTGAGAGCTTGATTGTTGAGGCCTTAATATGGAGAACGGACTTTCCTTTTGCTAAACAGCAAAGAGCACAGGGGAAGTTTGAACAGATTCTCTCTGAACTTGGGAGAAAAGGATTCAACCAAAATAAAATACGATTACTTGGGGAGATTCTTTGGTTGGCAGACCTATCTGTAACCTATATGGGTTCAGACCCCATAAGAGCTTGGGATAGAGTTAGCAAACTATATGATGAATTGTATCTCCCTCGCTTTGAGGCAGTCTCAAGGACGGATGCATTTTTTTCAGATTTTGCCGATGACGATCTATTTAAAGAACTAATACGCACACGAAACTTTCCTGAAATTTTAAGACAAAGATGGAACCTTGTTTATCAATTCTTCCATGAAGGAAACCCTTCAACACAATTGAATAGAACAATCAGCAATGCCAGGAGGCTTTATTTAAAAGTCAATTTAGATTTGGGAATGCAAGATTGTGATATGCTTTTCAGAATTGCTTCCAACCACTGGTCAGAGTATTTTATTGGCATAGGTACAGATCAGGATGAAGTATTACGAGCTAAATCAAAGTTCGCTGCTCTGGATCCTCAGAACGCCTCTTCATTCTGGGGAGACACCATGAAACTCGTACCTCGCATACAAAATTCATCGATCGATAATTTTTTCTTTGTTTTACCCGAGAAGGATTTCTCTCCGATTGCGGCACCATCTTTTGGTAAACTTCTTCCAATATTGAAAGTGAAATTGGTTGGCGATAGAGGTACTGTGCAGATTCTTACAGATATCAACGAAGATAGTCAGTTTTTCAGAGAACTTTTATCGTACATAGCAAGCAGTTCATTTAAGCTCAGCAATTCCGGAAAGGTTTACTTTCCAAAGGATTGGGACAGTGGCTCGTCTCTTAAGAAACATAGTATACATGTTCTTGTACTTCGTGATTCACACGAAGTTGGATGACGAACCACTCACTAAAAATTCTAGCGGCTAATCGCATATGATATTGAATAACATAGAACGGCGAGGCAATACAAACAAAACTCTGCCTAGTAATATCTAGGTTATTCTAATTTAGTTAGTTAAGCAACATTCAGAAATAATTGTCGTTAAAATTTGATTGGCTTCCGGCATACTAACTGAGAATTGCGAGTAAGAGTGATAGCTACTTGATGGCACATTTCTAATAGCAGTAAACCATTTACTAAATAATAGCAATGTACATGGGAGCAAATTAGACGTGACTTTTATTTCAGGTATGATGGTTTAACTAAGTCGGCAACATCAACCCAACATCTCGCAATTTTATCCATTGAATAGACAGAATTTAAAAGCGAGATACTAAGCATGGGTTCTTCGGGTCTGTTTCGGAATGCAGACAGCTCTTTTAT
Source organism: Nitrososphaerales archaeon TH5893 (assembly GCA_014523685.1). Classification (GTDB taxonomy): domain Archaea; phylum Thermoproteota; class Nitrososphaeria; order Nitrososphaerales; family Nitrososphaeraceae; genus TH5893. The sequence continues at coordinate 9,875 of JAATVT010000035.1, read as the reverse complement.
TGAATCCATCAGCTGGTTGAATTTATTGTACAATTTTATTATCTCAGAAGACTCGATTCTGTTATTGTTTACGAAAGCTGTCACAGATTTTTCTTGCATTCTGACAGTAAGTATGCTTGCTTCTATTATTTCATTTAATAGCTCCTTACTTTCAAGACGTGGTAAAGCTTTAGCAAAATCCTTAATGTAGTCTCCCGCATTTTCTAAATGATTGGCTGCGATTCTATAATCTAGTATATCTATATTGCTAAGATTGAGTTTGGTGGCGAGCTGCGGATCTAACATTGCACTGCGAATTAGCCTTACTAGAAGAAAATACTGACGGTCAACTTCGGCATCCCTACTCACTACAGATTTTCTTATATTATTTTCATAGCTTCTACCAAGAAGATCAATCGTATCTTTATACATTCCAGCAATAATTGTGTTCATTCGTCTGAGTATTTTTTCTATGTCCAACGTTCCTGCATCGAGTAAAAACTGGCATATTATGTTTGTGCTATCTTCCTCGATTATTTCCAATCCTGCAAGAGTTCGCATTGTGTGTTTTATGCGATCTCTGTGGTCGAAGGCTATTTCTTCAGTTCCTTTAATACGGATTATATTGTATCCGAGAAGATAAGTCCCATAAATTTGGTTTACTATGCTGTCTACAGAAATATGTGAATAGGCAATTGTTACTTCCTTAAGTTCTTCACCTGTTAAATCTGATGAAAACAAGGATAACGTATTGTCATTATTTATCTCGATTAGCACCATGTTTCCTTTTTTCAAGTTGTTCTTTTTTACCCACCCACTAGGCAACGATACAAGAAAACTACTTCCTATCTGCTGTACCCTTCTCCCAAATCTAAGCATGTGGAAATTTAAACATGTTTATACTAATTAAACATTATTTTTATATTTCATCATATCTATAAATCCTTCATGGTTATGACCGTAGTCACAGCTTCTGCTGTTTCTACAGCCAAGGCTTTCTGTCCAGGCCATATTACAGGATTTCTTGCCAAGGTATCTGATTTCGTGGGGGATGAAAAGCTCAATAAAAACGAAGGGGGTAGCGCTCATCTTCGTAAAGGATCTCTCGGTGCTGGACTTGCGATAGATTTGGGTATCACTACCACAGTGAGAGTTTTTGATAAAGGCAATAACTATTCTAGGACGAGTTATGATGTTTTAATTAATGGATTGAATAAGAATTCGAATATCGAAGTAACAAAATCCGTTGTAGAACAATATGTTGAGCTCTTACATGGCAGGTCTTATCACATCAAAATCGAGCATGAAACATCCATACCCATTGGATATGGTCTATCATCAAGTGGCGCAGCTGCATTGAGCCTGTCCTATGCCCTCAATCGTGCCTTAAAGGTGGGCCTCGACATGGAACGGGCAGCTCAGATTGCCCATAGTTCAGAGATTGAATGCAAGACGGGTCTAGGTAGCGTACTTGCCCAGTACGTGGGAGGATTTGAATTGCGGTCGGAGATTGGAGGTCCAGGTGTAGGCGTGGTGAGTAAGTTTCCGTACCATCCTAGCGTACAAGATCTTAAGGTTATCATCTTATGTCTTTCTCCATTGTCAACAAAGAAATTTCTTACCGATGATGTTGGGCTATTAAACGGCTACGGTGAAGAAATGTTAGAAAGATTTAGCATATCAAGAAACATAAATGACTTTCTCGATATATCGTTTGACTTTGCAACCCGTCTTGGCCTGATTCGAGGCAAGAGCGGGTCCCTTATTAAGAAACTCAAATCACAAGGATTTGGTTCGAGTGTCGCTTTGTTTGGCGACACAATTTTTTCTATAGTAAAATCCAATAATGTGGACAGTGTAATAAATTGCCTCAAGGGAAACGGTGGCACGTTGTTAACATGCGGTATAGATCACCACGGGGCAAGGATCCTTGACAAATAATGGTGATCACATTTATGATGGTGACTACAGCAATTATAATCCACATTTTCATATACCCCCAACTCATCCTAGGGCACAGTCACTCTTAATCCGGGAGATGTTAGTGGACGGATACAGGAAAGGACTGGTTGCATCCGAAGGATTGATAGCCCATGGAAGGGGTGAAGCCTTTGACTATCTATTAGGCGAAAAGACAAGCAGTATGGCACAGTGTGCTATAGAGGCGGCCACATCGGCCCTATTATTATCTAAATTCCCTGTAATCTCTGTTAACGGTAACCTAGTGGCGCTTTGTGCAAAGAATATTGTAGAATTAAGTCATTTAATAGGAGCTAAAATTGAAGTTAATTTGTTTTATCGTACTATAAAAAGGGAAAGCCTCATAAAAAAAGAGCTGGAACGCTTTGGCGCAAAAGAAATTCTTGGAGTTACATCAAGCGCGTCGGCAGTCATCCCGGAATTGCAAAGTGAGCGAAGACGGGTCGATCCGAAAGGAATCATGAAAGCTGATACTGTGCTCGTCCCATTAGAAGATGGTGATCGGACAGAAGCACTTGTTAAAATGGGCAAGATAGTGGTTGCAATCGATCTTAATCCTGGATCTAGAACCGCAAGATCAGCAAATATAACAATTGTAGATAATGCGATCCGAGCAATACCAAAAATGATCATGGTTGTAAGAAAACTGAAAGACCTTGAACGAAAACAAAGAGAAATGGTAATGAAAAGAATAGTTAAGGAGTATGACAATCATAAGAATCTCATTGAATCATTATCAGTTATGCGAGGAAACATCAAGGGATCGTAAACGTAGGAGAAAGTAGCCTCCATGTCTTCTGAAGTTTCAAATAAGAGTAACGGTAGGAGCACTACGCAGAACAAATTTTTCACTGGTAATAGTGGTGAGAAACTTACTGTGAACCATCTCCTTGAAATGAAGAAAAAAAAGGAAAAAGTAGCAATTGTAACTGCTTATGACTACTTTAACGCTTTAATCTGTGATAGGGCAGGAGTCGATGGGATCCTTATCGGAGACAGCGCAGCGATGGTTATGCTTGGATATCATAATACTGCCCCAATAGGAATGCAAGAAATGCTAGTATTCTGCGGCGCCGTCACTAGGGCGGTCAAAAGAGCATTAACTATAGGAGATTTGCCGTTTGGTTCTTATCAATGCTCAGTTGCTGACGCAGTTCAGAATGCTGTACTTTTTATCAAAGCAGGTTGTAATGCTGTAAAAATCGAAGGTGGAACCGAAGTAGTACCATTAATAAGATCCATAATAGCGGCCGGTATCCCCGTTATGGGCCACATTGGTTTTACCCCTCAGACGTCTTCATTGTGGAATAATAATCGGCTGCACGGAAAAACAGAAAAATCCGCCTTGAAACTATTAGAAGATGCAAGAGAACTGGAGGAAGCGGGAGCTTTTTCAGTGGTTTTAGAAATGGTAACTGATGAAGTTGCTACACTGATTTCGGAAAATCTCTCAATTCCTACAATAGGAATAGGCTCGGGTTTGAATTGTGACGGTCAAGTCCTAGTCTCACACGATCTGCTTGGGTTATATCAAGGTGCTCAACTAAGGTTTGTCAAACACTATGCTCACTTATATGAAACAATATTCGACGCAATATCTCTTTATAGAAAAGATGTTAAGGAAAAAAAATTTCCACAAGACACGAATAGCTTTCATATGGATAAAAACGAGTTAAGGAAAGTGTTGAGAAAATTGAAACAACAGAGAAAATTACGAAATGATTGATGCACAATGGTAATTGCGAAAAATTCTAGGGGAGAAAAAAGTAACGATATGAACGATATTGAAGATAACCAAATTAATTTTATGAACAAGTCACAAAATCCTCTAGTTAAGGATATTTTTTGTTCGCTCGGTGTGGACCTAGTAGGAAAGAAAATAGTGATATGTATAACTGGAAGCGTAGCTGCGTATAAGGCGATAGACCTAACGCGGTTGCTAATTAGACATGGTGCTGAAATTTTCCCCGTCATGTCATCAGGGTCTAATCTACTGCTGACAAGTGAAATTATGAAATGGGCATCAGGCAATAATGTTATCACCAAACTCAGTGCGAATCTGGAACACATTTTTCTTGCTGATTACAATAGGTCTGACCTAATACTTGTCTATCCTTGTACGGCAAATACTATAGGAAAGATGGCAAGTGGAATAGACGATACACCGGTTACATCTATTTTGAGTGTAGCCTTGGGATCGAAGATACCTATACTTATCGCTCCAGCTATGCACAAATCTATGTATTTCAATGCCTTCGTTACCACTAATATTCAACGTCTCAAAGAGCAGGGTGTACATTTCATTGACCCATCAATTTCTGAAAATAAGGCCAAGCTGGTGGAGCCAGAAGAAGTCCTACGTGGGATTTCATATATGTTTAGAGGTGATAGAACATCATTGCCTCGCCTCGGCAGGGAAATAACACATGAGAAAAAAGATCAAGTTGTAGAGACAGATGAAGGTCAAAATGAAAGCCTTTTAGGACGAAATATTCTGATAACAGCTGGAAGTACAGTTGAGTTTATAGACCCTATTAGGGTAATATCCAATTTGAGTTCTGGTAGAATGGGAAATGCTATTGCGCAAGAAGCATATACAAAGGGAGCAAATGTTACCTTAGTATATGGTCATGGGACATACGAACTACAAGAAGCACCCAGAATGAGAATTATCAAAGTTAATACTAGTGATGAAATGTGCGATTCGGTTATCTCAGAGTTAGGGACAAAATATTATGATGCCGCTTTTATGTCCGCAGCAGTTGCTGATTTCAAACCTAGCAGAATACTTCCGAAAAAAATTGAAACAAGAAAAAGAGGCCCATTTGTTTTAACTCTTTCTTCTACTAAGAAGATTGTAGATGAAATGAGAACTGCTAGCAAAAATGCCGAGATTTTTTTGGTAGCATTCAAGGCTGACTACAACAAATCCAATGAAGAGATGGCAAACCATGCGTTGAAGAAGATGTCTGAAGGCAGATGCGATTTGGTTGTTGCAATTGATGTTGGAAGAAAAGGATCTGAAATGGGGTCTGAAACCAATGAAGCTATAGTAGTAGACAAGGAAAAAAACATCGTTTTTCTTCCGCTACAGAAAAAAAAATTGATTGCGAGAAAGTTATTAGAACATCTAACCGCTGGATTGCAATCATAAAGAGTTGCGATAGATTATTTAAGATAGTTTCAATGCACATAATCTAATTTTTTTCGGAGAACGTGTAGTGTTGTAGTATATCATCCCTTTACGATCAATTCTTTTGTGAATCTGCAAAGATTTTTCTCATTACCCCTTACCACCACACTATCTTCAATTCTTACTCCAAATCTATCTTGCAGGTAAATCCCAGGTTCAATTGTTATTGACATATTATTCCTAATCTTCTGTCTATTCTTTACCCGTATCCAAGGTGGCTCGTGAACTTCCAAACCAATCCCATGTCCTGTTGAATGTACAAAGGATTCATTAAAGCCTGATTGTTGGATAACTTGTCTGCACGTATGATCAATGTCTCCGCATGTCACACCATCTGATACTGCCTTGACACCAGACTCCTGAGATTCACGTACAACTTCATATACTTTTTTCATATCATTGGATATTGTTCCTAAACCGAATGTTCGTGTCGCATCAGCAATGTATCCTTTGTGTCTGAGTGTCAGGTCCACGATGATCATATCTCCAGATTTGAATTTACGATCAGAGATCTGTGCATGGGGTTGGGCTCCATTCGGCCCACTAGCAATAATCAAGGGATCCAATGTCCACCTGTATGAAGGAGGACTCGCTCCCAATTTCATGGCCTGATAAATGAGGATGGCTTGCAATCGGCGTTCGGACAAACCCTCTTTGATTCTCTCTGTGCAGATTTCATATAGCTTGTCCAAAATAGCGGCAGCCTTACTTATAGTGGATATCTCTTTTTCATCCTTAATCATTCTAGCATCAAAGAAGGGCTGGTTATTTGTCAGCAATCCCTGAGGATTATTAAGTCTCTGTTTTAATGTTTCAAAAATGGAGTGGTCGAGGCAATCGATACAAGTTTTCTTGTTTTTTATAACCGACACGAAATGGGATATCAACCTACCACCCCGCTCTGCAGTAACGACGTCACAATCGTTGGAGGTATTGATTGCCCTTTCTGTTTCTAACCTCGGTGTTATAAGAATGGTCTTCCCCTCCTCATTAATTACTGTGATGCCTTCTCCCCAAAAACCAGTCAGATAAAATATATTCTCTGGACTAAACGCAGCTATTGTATCACATCCGAATCTTTTTTTTGCGCAATTTAAGACATTCTGACGGTGAATTTTGTGCATAAGTACTAATATAGGTATAAACGATCAGATCCCAGTTTTATCTCTACCGTAAGTTCATGCCCTAATTATAAATATCCCACCCTATCTCGATTATCTGACAAATAGAATGGAATATTTAGTCATGTTGCCGGGTCCAACTAATGTACCAAATAGGGTCATGAACGCAATGCTAGCCCCTATTATTAATCACAGAGGTGATGATTTTCGCCAGCTATACAGATCACTAGTCGAAAAAATCAAGATGACATTCCAGACTCAAAATGATGTTATTCTTTTAACCACCTCAGGCACAGGAGCAGTTGAAGCTTCGGTTGTTAATCTGATTAAGAAAGGTGATAAGGCTATTGTTCCTGTATGTGGAGAATTTGGATCTAGGCTTGCCGATTTAATTGACAGCTGGGGAGGCAAGGCGATTCGTGTAACTGCGCCGTATGGTGAGAATCCTCAATATGATAAAATCGAGGAAGTCCTTGATCAAAACAAAGACACCAAGGCTATTTATGCAGTCTACAATGAAACGTCTACCGGGACAACTATAAGATATATGGATAAAATAGGACAGCTCTGTTCGAGTCATGGAGCGTTCTTCGTGGCTGACGCAGTCTCGATCCTGGGAGGAGACGAATTGCCAGTCGACAAGTGGAATATTGATATTTGTGTGACGGCTTCACAAAAAGGTTTAGCAGCTCCCCCTGGAATATCGCCTATTTCAATAAGTGATAGGGCTAAAAAGTACATTCTTTCAAATCCCCCTTCGATCCTTTATCTGAACCTCAAGCGATATTTCAAATATTATGAGGATAGTTTCGAAACCCCGTTTACACCTGCGCTCTCTCTGTTCTACGCCTTTAATGAAGCTCTCGATATTGTTTTGGAGGAGGGCTTGGACAAAAGGATTGGAAGACATAGAACATGTGCTGAAGCATTTTACAGCGGCCTAAACGCACTTGGTCTTCCACCATTTGCAGTAGAGGAAGCACGTAGTAACGTCGTAATTGCTGCTAAATATATCGATGGGATGGATGACAAGAAATTCAGAACTTTACTAGCCAAGGATTTTAGGGTCCTCATAGCAGGGGGGTTCGGCGAACTAAAAGGTAAGGTTTTTAGAATAGGCTCAATGGGAGAGGTAAATAAGTATCACGTAACAAGAACATTAGCTTCTATCATTTCAGCAATGAACATGCTCGGGCTAAAAGTTAACTCAGAAGCAGCCTCCAATGCATTCGAGAAGATTAGCGGTATTGCCTAGAATTTGATAATGTTTTGGGTTCCTGTCTATTCTATTAAGCTTAATATATGGTATACCAATAGCGAAATTTATGACGCTTGAAAAGGGGTCTCTCATTCTAATAGACTATACAGCAAAGGTCAAGGAGACCGATCTTACCTTCGAGACGACCAGAGAAGAAGAAGCGAAGAAATCAGATCTATATGATATGACTCGTAGATACGAGCCACGACTGATCTCAGTAGGCGAAGGATGGGTATTAAGTGGACTTGACGATGCTTTGAAAAATGCAAGTGCGGGTGATAAATTAAAGATTGAAATTCCTCCAGATAAAGGCTTTGGAGAAAGAGTTCAAAACAAAGTACGGATGATTCCCCTTCGCAAACTTGGTGATAAGGCCGACGAGGCTAGGGTGGGAGACACTATTGAACTTGACGAACGCGTGGGGATTGTGAGATTCATCGGCTCTGGACGGGTTCAGGTCGATTTTAACCATCGGTTCGCAGGACGCACTCTAATTTATGATCTCGAGATAACAAAAAAACTCGATGACGATAACGAAAAGGTGCTGTCTATAATAAAAAGGCGATTGCCAATAGATGATCAAAAGATAAAGTTTAACATTGAAGGATCGGGAGTACAAATTGATCTCCCCGAAGAAACCTTCCTTGTCGACGGGTTGCAAATTATCAAGAGTGCTATATCAAATGATATCTTCAAATTCGTACCCCGAGTAGATAATGCGAAGTTTGTAGAGACCTATGCATTGAAGTCTTCAGTCTCGAAGAAACAGGATGATCAGGATGATCAAAAACGACAATCTCTAGAGAAGAGTACTGAAGTATCCCAACCAACTTCGGCATAGATTTTATGCAGAATTTCTAGCTGATTACACACCTCTTTATTAGTTGCAAGTTTATCGCATAAGAATGCCATCTAGGTTTAATACGGAGAACAATTCTTGACAATGCGTGCAAGACTTCGCAGGTTCAACGTACTAAAGGAGATTACCCATGATGCTTTTACAAAGCACTATTCGACCATAAGCCTATTTTATCAACAACAAAAAAAATTAGGTGAATTATGCAAAATCCTAAAGCACATCCACATCCTTCAATACACGCTTAGCAGACTGTTCGTTCAAGTTCGCCTTATTTAATATAGTGTAACGTTCGGGTCTCAGAGACGGTGCAAGTAGCAGGGCTTTCACCATATTTTGCTCCCCTATGTTTATTTCTTGGCCCGTTGTTGGAGCTCCGATCTCCTTGAGGGTTCTTACAATCTGCCTCCAGTCTAAACCGTGAAGTTTAGCCATTATTATTGTCCCTAATCCTACACGTTCGCCGTGCAACCCGCAGTTATTGCCGGCAACATATTCTAGGGCGTGACTGAAAAGATGTTCCGAACCTGAACAAGGTCTGCTACTTCCAGCGATACATGCGGCGACACCGGCACTAATCAGGGCTTCAATTATTGTTCGAACCCCGAAAATACTGTTGCTCCGGAATTTGTGAGATTGTTTAATGATTATTTCCGCACTCATGCTCGCCAAATTGGCTGCATAGGCTCCAAAGTATTCATTTTTTTCTTCTCTCGCAAGTTCCCAGTCTCTGACAGCAGTAATCTTAGCAACAAGATCTCCGCAGCCACTTGCCAATAACCTCATAGGAGCTTGGGAAAGCAACCTAGTATCGGCCAAGACTCCTATTGGAGAATTTGCTTTAATTGAATGGGGTCGATCCAGCCCTTTCACAGAGACAAAAGGGCTTGCGATGCCATCATGAGATGCGGAAGTAGGTGCGCTAACAAAAGGTTTGGCTAATCGAAAAGCAGTCATCTTGGCAACATCTACCGAACGACCTCCACCTAGACCCACTATAAAATCGGGAGAGTATTTTTCGAGACCTATTTGTAACCTATTTACAGAATCCATCGAGGCATCTGTAACTATATGCCATGAATTCTTTAACGACGATCCGTCGATCGAAGCACGACATTGTTTTCCAGCTTTTGCTTGAACAATGTGACCGGTGACGATCGCAATCTTCGAGGCATTTTGGTTTAAATCTTTTATAAATTCGCCAAGACTTTCGATCACATTGTCTCCTATCAGTATCTTCCTTGGTAGTTCCATCAAGTGAGCAGGAGTATGATCCAAACTTAGTTTCATCGAAGGTAACTTGCTTAACGAAAATAGTAGAATCTAACTCCTGTCGCCAGAGTTGTCTTGTATTCAGATTTAGGAATTAACCTGGTTCATCTTTATCTGCACTAGCCGGTGGTTCATCTTTATCTGCACTAGCCGGTGGTTCATCTTTATCTGCACTAGCCGGTGGTTCATCTTTATCTGCACTAGCCGGTGGTTCAT
>JAATVT010000227.1 GCA_014523685.1 Nitrososphaerales archaeon TH5893 | reverse complement strand
TTTAATCCTTCTATGGCCAGGATGGTTTGCAGAATCTAGATAATAGAAAGCGAGCTTCCAATTGCTAGTAATTTCATTCACCGTGGTAAAGAAAGAGTTATAATCTGAAATCCTCAATAACTAAGCATGAATTGCGATAATGATGAGGGCGATAAAAGAAGAACTCTACACATCTGCTTTAATTCGGAGCAATTAGCCTTGGTAGAGGAATACGCCAAGAAAAAGGGAATGACCAGCTACAGCCAAGCAGTCGAATTCGTAGCCAAGCAAAGTAATCATCAGTAACACTTTCCTTACCTGCAATTGTCGGGAAGCAAATACATCGGATGTTTTTTGACCAGAATCTCGTAGGATAGACGTCAAAACGTAGTCAGAGGTGGTCATTTCGCCGCCAAAAGTCAGGCAAATAGCCGTCAGATCATGTCAAATTGCTATAAACACCTCTGAATACTTCTAGGTAAGGATTAGATCAAATATCTAAAAAAGTGCCGATCCAAAATTTGACAACCATTAAAATATGATCTATTTCGCGAACGGTTCAAGAACCCTTGACTCGTACAATTTTTACTCTGTCCAGGACCTGCCAGTATTCTACCTCTCCTCCTTGTCTAATCTTATTTCTAATTTCTTCCTCAACTGATGATGTTTCAAAGACCTCAAATGTCTCTAGGTCCATTATCTGCAGAGTGTCGCCTGAAATGGATATGATTTGCCCATTCTTTTTGTTTATTAGCGGGACTTCGACATTAGCTGATACTGGCGATACAAGACTATGTTTTGACCCATCGAACACGCCCATAGCCGCGACTCTGGCCTTGGCCGAGCCGTGTTTACCTGGCTTACTGTGATCATAGGAAACAATTCTGCATGGCTCATTGTCAATGATTATGTATGACCCGACTTTTAGGCTACCAAGGTCCATTGGTTTACTCAATGCGATAGATCAGAGATTAGGAAATATTGTCGCTATTTAACAGTTCTGTTTTCTTGCTTTTTTTCCGATTCTTCGTTCTCCCTATTTTAGTTTCTCTAAAACAGAAAGACTCACAAGATTATTAAGAGAAATGCCTTTTCTAGCTACGTCTCTTCGAGTTTTATCGCAATATTTTAAATCGCTTTGGTGTGTCTTGTCACCTTCTAATTCTAAAACCACAATATTTTCTGAGTATGGAAATGCAAATTTCAAAGGTCCAGTAAACAAGAATTGCATGTTCGCTAAACTGGCCTTCTTTACTCGGTCTCTTTTGGCAAGTACATTTGCAAAGTCGCTAATTTCTGTCTCAGTATGCCTGTATCGGGTATAATACATTGAAATATAATTTAACCTATCCGCGGCCCTCTCGAAAAGAGAGTCCCTTAAATTAAATATAAACATCGATTTGTCCGAACTGATTTTGTTTATTTCTTGCATGACATTGTCAAGATCACCAAAGGACGCAACGATATAATGATAGGCTTTGTTAGGAAAATAAGGCACGCACTCCGAAGAAAATGTGGCGGTGACAAAATAGATATCAGAAATATTGAATGATTGCTTCCAAGTATCGAGTGAACGATCTGATGCAGCGGGGGTTTCATGAGGTACGCAAACATAGCCGTGAACATATGAGGCTGTACAGGCCAAACTTAGGTAGAGTGTATAAACTAAGTATTTATACTAATATGTAATAAAGTTGATACAAGGTACAAAATTATTCTAGTATCTCTATCTATATACTAAGTTGTCCCCTTAATTGGGAACATTTAAACAATTTAGGCCAACCTTTTAGTACTCTTCGCAATATGCCATTTGGCAGAATCGATATCCGTCAACTTCGTCCTATAAAGTGGCAAAAGTAAGTAACAACATATCAGGCTTACAGCTCCCCCCGGGTCCTTCATAATATTTTTTAGCGCTGCTATCACTCCGATTCGAAATGGCAATTGAGCACATACTCCTGTCTGCATATTCTGAATTTGCTTATGCCCGTTTGTAGCCCTTATAATCTGAGAACTGAAATCCTCCATGTTATCAGGCGGCCTGAAATAAACTTCTGCATGGTCATTGTATACTACCTTAAAACCAAGTTCAAGAACTTTACACTGGAGATACAAATCTAGGGCAATCACATTTTCTGGTATTGTAATCTTCTTTGCTACGCGAGACGAAACAGATAGGGCCCTACCCATAACCGTATAGTGAGACAATCTATTCTTTCTTACCGACCTAAGCCATTCAGCAATAAATTTAGATGCCCTAGATACGGTTGATTTTTTTATTACAACGGGTTTTGTGTTGGAAGCACATAATCCTATACCATCACGTATCGATTCAACTAGATACGCTGTGGTATTGTTATCTATTTTTATGTCAGCATCGTACAAAACAATTATGTCTCCTTTTGCCTCTTCGAAAATTTCATTCCAAGCTGCCGATACTCCTCTGCGAATATCATGGTGTAATACTTTGATATTCACCGAAGAATATTCTGCTGCAATTCCTTCTACTATACTACGAGTAAGGTCTGTGGAGTCATCTGAGATAATAATCTCCGAGATTGCAAAATCTTTTGTAGAGCTGACTCCCTTATTCTTGCTAGTATTACTATCATCTTCTTTGTATCTGTTTCTAATGTCATGGTCGTGATTTGCAGATTGGTTTTCTAATTTGTTATGCTCAATAATAGATCTAACAAGATTCGAAATATTTTCCTCCTCATTATAGGACGGGATTCCAATGGTTACTCTCTTATGGCCTATTGGCATCTCAACCCCTTCATTTGTCTTCACAGTTTAACCCGATTGATCATATATATTGAACGGTCAGAGCGATTTCATTGTCCATATTTCAATAGGTATTCATAGGCTGGAATTATATCAAACCAATAGATTTGGAAAAAGTTCAGATAGCGGGGTCGATAATGGATTTTTATGCTCAATTATGCAAGAATGTAGGTTTAAGAAAAAAAGATCTTATCTTTCCAATTTTTGTTTCTGAATTGAGCAGTAGTGGCCCTCTTTCTAATAGTAATGATATGTCTGGAATGAACAAAATAGCGTTGAAGGATGTGGTACAGAATGTCCAAAAAATCATTGATCAAGGAATCTCGTCATTAATTATTTTCGGCATTCCTAATAAAAGAGATATAGGTGCATCTTCTGCACTCAGCAATGAAGGCATAGTACAAAACAGCACAAGAAAAATCAAAAAAGAATTCGGAGGATCGGTAAATATCATAACTGATGTCTGTATATGCCAATATGATTTATCTGGTCATTGTGGATTGCAAATAAAAAATCATGATGCGACTGAGGGAAATATAGACAACGACAGTACGCTAGATTTACTTTCCAAAATAGCCATCAGCCATGCCGAGGCTGGGGCAGATATTGTAGCCCCTTCTTCAATGATGGACGGTCAAGTGATCCAAATCAGATCCGCTCTGAATAGCAAGGGGTTCAAGAATACCAAGATAATGGCTTTTTCTGCAAAATTCGCTTCATCTCTTTATTCCCCTTTCAGAAAGACTGCATATTCTAAACAAATCCATAACTATAAAACCTTAGACAAGTCGTCATATCAAATAGGATACGAAAATCCCAGGCAAGCGATCCGAGAGGTACAGGCTGATATTCAGGAAGGAGCGGATATGATAATGATAAAACCTAGTCTATTATATCTAGACATAGTGTCCATGATAAAAGATAAAATCAATTTTCCCATGGCAGTCCAAAATGTATCTGGGGAATGTGCAATGGTAAAGGCCGCTGCTAGAAAGGGATGGATAGATGAAGAGGAATGGAAGGTCAGCAGCATTGCTGCAATAAAGCGAGCGGGAGCTCATAGCATAATTTCCTATTTCACAATGGACATAGCAAAATATCTGGATGATTAAGACGTTTTTTAACTATTGATGCTATGTGTTTTCATATCTGTGTTTTCGTATCTGTAGGGTATTATGATCATTCCTCAGGGAACTTGTAAAGAAATTGCTAGTCAAAAAAGGATTATCACTTGATGGCCTGTTAGTGAAAGTCAGATTCTTGCTATCTGGGTTCCTATATATCCGGTCAATTAGTTAATAATTTTATCAACGCAGAAGAGTTACTCAATTGAATTTATGTGGAGATCTAATTTCTTCGGGACAGTGTCGTTTATCATTCTTATCTTTCTATTTTTGCCCTATTCTTTGAAAACAAGTTCCGGAGAATCCACTTAATTCTCTTTAATAGAACCATAAGAGATAACAAATGAAATTTATTGAATTACAACATATTAAACATAGCGATTTGTTCAGGTTATCCAGCGTGAGTAATAATTGAGATTTAATCAGCTTTAGCGTTTTATTTGCGTCCATCTCTGGGTTCACTAGTAACTGCAAGTTATTTGTAACCGCTATTCTACCAATAGTTTGTTGGATATGTCCTTCACAACAACTGACTTGATATTTACAAACTCTTTAATGCCAAATTCAGACAATTCCCTTCCTATCCCTGATGACTTAGTTC
>JAATVT010000034.1 GCA_014523685.1 Nitrososphaerales archaeon TH5893 | reverse complement strand
TCCCATTCATCATAAGAATTCGAACCCGTAAGTATAAACAATTCAACTCTGTTTACGCCTGTAAGAGATTCTACCTCTTTGAGTATGCGATCAGTAGTAAAGATATCCTTACTAAATAAAATGAGGGTTATTATATTGTCTGGATCAATTATTGGAGGCTGACAGAGGATGTTATCTTTTAGATCTCCGTATATATGTCCAACTATCTGACTGTTGAAGGACTTGTCAGCACTATTTACTACTAGTACAAATTGAATATATCCCAAAGTAGAGACAGGATTGCACTGAATAAAGAATTTTAGTATATTATCATCTTTCATTCTTGTTAACCGTCTGTTAACAGTTCTTGCTGATATGGATATTTTTTTAGCTATATCATTCAATTCCATCCTAGGATTTGATAAAAGGCATTTTATTATCCTCAGGTCAGTCTCAGAAAGTTCATGCTTATTACCTGAATAATATGACGGCGATGTAAACATGAAATGGACAGTGGCAGGTTTAAGGGAATCTCTTAATAGTTCGAGCTTATCTTCATGTCCTTCCTTGATTGCTAAACAGAACGTGGAGACTCCTCCCATACATCTAGAATGGATTGATACATCTCCAAGGAGATTAAGCCGTCTAATTATATCATCGGTATGTGCCGTATGTTCTCGTACTATGAGCATGCACCCCAGCCCATAACCCAGAGCTGCTGGACTAACTTTTACAACGAATTTTTCTATTACTCCCGTTGATATCATCGCATCTACTCTAGCTTTAACACTCTTGGACGTCAGACCAACAGACGATCCTATACTCATATAGGATTCTCTGCAATCTTTTGACAGAATGCTAATAATTTTCAAATCTGTCTCATCTAGGGATTGTCGTTGTTGTTGCAAGACTCTCTACTAATGGATTAGTCAATTATTTAAGCATATTGTCCACTATTGGGAGTATTGGTATCACCAGGGATAAATAATCCTAAGACAGTAAATAAGTCAGGTGTGAGTGTTCAGGTTAATGAAAATGAGATGGCGGGAGATGATCTTTGAGTAAGCAAAATGACGAAAAGAAGAGATTGACTCTGTCAAAAATCGAATCTGTTAGTGTGTGGAAATGTTATAGATGCAACTTAATATTCCATGAGGAATCAATGGCAGCCTTACACAAAGAAATATCAAATCACTCGGTTGTGCAATTAGATCATGATTATGGAAGATTCAGATCAATAACTGAAAAACTAGGATTAGCAGCTGAGACTTTTGGGAATTAGAATTTGAGGATATACCTATAAAATGAAAAATATAGACCTTCCTTGTGATTGCAGGTTAAGCTGGAACGAAAACGAGTTAGAGTTGATTATGTGTGACTATCACTTTTATGAGTATGTTGATGTCGGGTTTACACTTCCTGCAGAGGAATTTATTATGAACGTGACTAGTCCTAAAGGTTCTTACTATTCTTCTAAAACCTTGGTAAGTCTAAGGTAATACAATAAAAAACCGCACGTATCCTCGTTATGATTCGCTAAATTTTGAATCAGGTCAATATTTGAAACATGTTGTCCACTATTGGGAGTATTGCTACCGCCAACGATAAATAATGTCAATACCCTATGGGTATGAAATGGATATGAATTACCACTCTAAATTGACAATGAAAGACAATCGCCTTCAATATCGGCCTAATTATAGTAATAAAGTCGCAGTAGTAACGGGTAGTTCAACTGGTATAGGATTCGAAACAGCACTTCTATTGGCAAGGTCTGGATTTAATACATATGCTTCAATGCGCGATCTCAAAAAATCCAAAAACATAGCAGAAATAGCCAATACAGAAAATTTGCCATTAACAGTAGTTCAACTTGATGTCAAAGATGATACCTCCGTTAAAGGTGCAATTGGCAAAATAATAGCGGAAAGCAAGAGAATAGATGTATTGGTGAACAACGCTGGCTATGGATTGTTCTCTCCATTAGAAGACGTGACTCTGGATCAAGTTAAGGAGCAATTTGAGACCAACTTTTTTGGGGCTATTAGAGTCATGCATGGAGTTATGCCAACAATGAGGAGACAGAGAAATGGAACGATAATAAATGTAAGCTCTTTAGTAGGCAGAATTGGATTACCTGTAAGTTCCGCGTATGTCGCTACTAAATTCGCATTAGAGGGATTATCAGAATCTATGAGGTATGAGTTAAATGAATTCGGTATCAATATTATTTTAATAGAACCTGGAGTTATAAAGACAAACTTTATCGAAAACTTGAAAACTGCTGACACAACCTTGAAATCGGAGTCCCCTTATGCAGGTTTAGTTGATAGGATATCGAAAGAATTTGGAAAAATGATGGATAATAGCTCTTCTCCTAAATTAGTTGCAGAAGCTATCCTACACGCTATAACTTCAAAAGAGCCCAAGATTAGGTATGTAGTTGGTGACGATGCTGAATCTATGATGAAAATCAGAAAAAATAGTTCTGACAAGGAATTTGAAAACTGGGTGTACGAAAACGTCTTACAAAAGCAACAGTACATATTTGCTCGCGAGTAGATTACCATGGCTAGAGAAAGTGATACTTTGGAAGTAGGAGATAGTAAGAAAGCAGTTACCGTCAGTCGCCGTGCTTGGTTTACTCTGGCAATACTTAGCAGCACGCTCCTCACAGTCTTTTTCTCAGAGACAATGCTTCTACCCGCTATCCCAGAGATCATACAGGAATTTAAAATTCCGTATGGAATGGCCGCCTGGATATTCAGCGCATACTTGATTGTAGCTGCTGTAATGACTCCTGTCGCAGGCAGACTGTCTGATCTTTTTGGAAAAAAGAAGGTATTGCTCACGTTACTTGTAATATACATAGCTGGACTCACTGCTGGAGGATTTGCAGATAGCATATCATTTCTACTCATCACCAGAATAATTCAAGGCGTTGGTTTAGCAGCAGTCCCGGCTGCCTTTAGTCTTCTTAGAGACACATTTCCCCCAGCCAAACTTGCCATAGCGATAGGGGTGTTTGGATCTGCATATTCTGCAGGTTCCGTAGTCGGCTTGCTGATAGGAGCCAGCATTATCCAGAACTTTGGATGGCATGCAACTTTCTTGGCTATAGTTCCTTTCTCAGCCTTGGTAACACTAATGATTGCCAGATTCGTAAAAGAAAACTCGGAGCTGGGTCAATCATCAACTGGTGCTAAGGCTAGTGAAAGTATTTCAAATGAAAAGAGGGAAACATTTTCTATAGACATTAAGGGCGTCCTGGCTCTTTCTGTTACAATAACCTCATTTCTAATTGCGCTTACACTTATACAGATTGGCGTAAGTTCCGAAAACCTGCCGCAGATCGCTGCTGCATTCATAACATCAGCAATTTCATTATCTGTCTTTGTTATCATAGAGAGACGAGCCATACCTCCATTTTTTGATTTGAGGCTACTAAGACATAGAGTCCTACTTCCATCGTACATGCTACTGATAGCCACCGGAATTACGATGTTCATGATATATCCAACTATAGTCCAACTGGTTAGGAGCCCAGAACCATTGGGATTTGGAGGGGATTCTGTAGATGCTGCAAATGTTCAGCTACCTTTCATGATAATGTTCTTGATATTCGCTATTATCACACCATTTATCATAAATAGAATAGGGAGTACAAAGCCGAGCATTATTGGTGGCACAATAAGTCTGTTCGGTGCACTCGGTCTGCTGACGTTTCATTCGACTGAATTCGCAGTATCTACTAATTTGGCCATAATTGCCAGCGGTCTATCTCTTACGATAACTTCAACATGGAACTTGGTAGTCTCATCATCACCAAAAGAGTTCACTGGTATATCAGTGGGAGTAGGCGCTCTCTTGTTGTTTATAGGAATGGCGATAGGCCCAGCACTGGCGGGAGTCTATATGGAGAATCACGAGACAGTTAGTGGAATAGAGGGGTCGTATCCATCATCAGGATCGTATAATCTAGTATTCCTTACATCAGGGTTGCTTTCAGCGGTTTCTGTTGGGTTTGGGTTGGTGTTATGGAGAAAGGTAACACATAAGGCAATTGAGGTTTAATGACTTGCAAGATAAGTACAATCCCTAGATTTTTTCCAAGAAAAGTCTAGAGCCCTATTCATATATTCACAGGAGGATGAACGCTTGCGCAAGAACAACCACAATGCCCGCAACGCCAACAAAATAATTACGGAGATATAATGCGGCTGAGGAAAGGATCTATAGCATAAAATTTAGAAACAGAGGAATCAATGGGGAAGAAATCCAATAGTCAATACCCTAAAAGTAACGTCTTAGAGTTGAGAGGTTCGATTTATCTTTCACTAAAATACCACTCTTAGTCGGTTATTTACGACTTGATACAGTCCAGTATTTTTTTAGTAATAGAGGAATCAAAACAGGATGATGTAATAATCACTAACATGTCTTTATCCTTGGTATGCTTTTGTCTTTCTCAAATGAGCCGGGCTTATCACATACGTCTATCCGCTATTAATACTAGTGTTGTGCATTCCTGGTATATGTAACTACTGAAAACGGATAGCTAGAAATAACCAAATAAATATTTTATTTTTCTCCCAGAACACAAAAGTCAAACTTTCGAAAGCGTAAAATGTCTATCATATTTTTGCCTCTAGTTTCGACAACATA
>JAATVT010000033.1 GCA_014523685.1 Nitrososphaerales archaeon TH5893 | reverse complement strand
ACTGTTTTATTATCAATCCTTAGTATTACATCGCCCCCTAACTCTATATCTGTTCCATTGATGTTGGCAATTAAATATCCACCTCTTATCCCGGCTTTATCAGCTGGTCCTTCAGCAATAATGTCAACCACGAGGAATCCAGTTGCCTGAGTCATATTCATTGCTTTGGCAATTGCAGGAGTAACGTTAGTTCCTGAAATTCCAAGTGAAGGTTTTTGTTGTTCTGATTGTGGTTGAAGCTGTTGTGACTGATTGCTTCCGGGCCTTGGAGTCAGGGTGGCATTAACTATCTGAGTTTTGCCATCTCTGACTATTGTTAGTTGTACTGTATCACCCACATGCTTTTGTCCTTCTAGATAAGTGAGTATATCTTCTATTTTTCTTACGTCTTGGTTATCTATTTTTAGAACTATGTCTCCTCCTAGACGTATTTCTCTTCCATTAACATTAGTAACTCTATCTCCTCCACGTATCCCCGCTTTATCAGCAGGACTCCCTTCATTGACACCTATAATAAGAAATCCCTTAGCTTCCTCTAAACTTAAACCTAAAGCCTCTGCAATATCAGGTGTAATATCAATGCCTATCAGACCTAACCAAGGATGCTGATAAGAATCTGTTGTAATCAGAGATGGCACAATTTTTGTAATTGTATTTGATGGTATCGCAAATCCAATTCCAGCATATACTCCTGTTTCTGAAAATATTGCTGTATTCATACCTATAACTTGTCCTTTCATATTCAGGAGAGGGCCACCTGAGTTTCCTGGATTAACCGCTGCATCTGTCTGAATTATATCTGGAATGGAGAATGCTCCAGAGCGTTCTTGTTGCTGCTGATCTGGAATTAAAGGCGGCTGTTGAAATGGCAAACCGGGAATATCTGGGAATAGATCATCAAATGGAGTTTCGGGTAGGGGTGGTTGTTCTTGTTCCTGCTGATCATCTGCTAATGATGGAATGGTTCTCCCAAGCCCACTAACAACTCCAACGGTCAAAGTACCTGATAAACCAAATGGATTACCTATTGCAACAACCTGCTCACCTATTTTAGCTTGTGAAGAATTTCCAAATGTTAGGGGTACAAGCTTTGATTCAGATATATTTTCTACACGTAATACTGCAATATCACTGAAGCGATCAGCTCCAACTACTCTGGCATTATATACACTCCCATCATTAAAAGTTACAATAATATCGGTATTATTATTGGAAGAAGAGATATTATTAGAGGATTCTCCGGATAACGAGGCTAGTGCTACAACATGATAATTTGTTATAATATGTCCATCATTATCGTAAACAAATCCTGACCCGAGACCAGAATTAAGTGGTCCGGCAATATCTGTATTTGTGGTAGTAACCTGTACTACTGAATCTTGTACTTTGGAAAATATCTCGGTCGGCGTGAGCGGTAATGTGATATTAGTAGAAGAAATATTAGTGCCACGAATAGTAGAACTATTATTGGTACTATTTTGAGTTTCTGTTTGCTGAGCATCTACCTCTAATGTGTTAGTTTTATTAACAATAAAAATGGAAACTAGAATAAATGTGATAGTGATTATACAAATACAAGTTATTACTCTTCTAGATTTTCTATTTGTTAGGGTATCCATTATGTAGGTTATTAAAGTCAAGAATCAGGATAATATAAGTATTAGTAACCCATAGAAGAGATGATAAATTTTTCTAAAATACTTTAATATTTTTTGAGTTTATATAGGTATGAAATATATGACATCATCACAATCACAAGAAATTTTTACTAACAACCAGAAAAAGAAATACTCTTTCAAAATTAATTGAAGAATGCAATAACGAGTCAGATATTAACAAAAAGATTCAACTTTTTTACAATTTAAATTCTATGCTCCCACTGTCATATCAGGTTAACATACCATCATTGTTTACAGATGACTACATAAATATTGTATTATATAGGATACATCAGAATATACACAAATTTACAATCTAGTTGCAGTAACCATTAAACAAAGAGTTATTTCTGAATAGATTATCTTTATCGAATCTCTTTAAAATCTACAGCTGTCATATGATTAATACTCATCATAAAAATAATTTAAGCAACATACCACCATAATATGTAATGGGTAACAATTTATCTTCCTCTCGATCCAATATGTCAAAGCCAAAGCCAACAGAAACTCGATATTAGATTTGTATGAGATTAAACACATAGGTAATGAATTAAGATGTACTCAATCTCCCGCAAAAACAGCTTGATTATATATCTGTGGGATTTAATGCCATATTCATATCAAAAAAAGGATATTAGCTGATAAAAATGCCAACTGCGTATATTCTCATCAACTATGAAATTGGAACTGAAGATAAGATTCTAAATAGATTAAAAAACTTGCCTGGCGTTGTAGAAGTTAGCGAGGTAAATGGCATTTATGATATAATTATGAAAATAACCTCCGATAATCTTGATGATATTAAAGAGACAATAACAAAACACATACGAACAATAAAAATAATCAGGTCGACAATGACACTGATAGTAGCTGAAGATAAGTAAGAGCTAGACAAGCAAAAAAATGGCTTTTGGTTATAATGATATTGTATGGATTCTATCTGTAATAGCTTTGACTATTGCTGTAACTACAGTAATCTTGTATATTCTGAAAAGAGAAAAATACACACATAGAGACTAGCTACTTTCGCAAAAAAAAGAAAGGTGTGATTAAACCTAACTTACAACATCTGGTAATGGTGCATTAGTTGTTGTTGTGGCATTAGCTGTTGTGGCATTGCCTCTTGTTGTAATAGTAGCAGCATCTTCAATAGTTGGCAATCCCTTTTCAGACAAAACCTGGTTGAGCACTGTAAGATCATATATTCCCTCAAGATTTGGTCTTTCTTTTCCCTTAGCTAGGAATCCCAAATCATATGCATCATTTGCCGATTTGAATAATGACTCCTTTATTGGATCATCTGTGAACTCTAGTCTGGTTAATGACTCTGCTAATACATCTTCTGGAAGTTCCTTGCCTGTAAGTTTTTTGAGTTGTACATTGAATTCTTTTATAGCCTGCTCCTTATTGCTGTTGATCCACTGTGTCTCATTAACATGTGCAGTTATTAGTTTTTTTATTACATCTGGATTTTCTTTTAGATAGTCAGGTCTTACGATTATATGAGCTGTCACAAACTTTCCTTCAGGAGGCCAAAGATCACGTTCATCTATCAATATTTTACCATTAGCTTCTTTTACAAGTCTTGTCGCCCAAGGTTCAGGCACCCATGCTCCATCAAGTTCCTTCTTTAAAAATAATGTTAGTATATCTGCATTAGCCACCGGGGTTACGGTAACATTTCCTCCATTTTCCGTGGTCTTAAATCCATTATCTACCAAATATTTTCTTAAAGCTACATCCTGTGTGTTGCCGAGCTGAGGAGAAGCAAACTTTTTACCCCCCAAATCTTTTACAGTATTTATTCCAGAATCATTTCTTACAACAAATGATGCTCCACCGCTGGTAGCACCAGCAATTACCCTTACATCCTTTCCATCTGATACAACATATCCATTTATCGCTGGATTTGGACCAATATACGACGCATCTATTCTATTTGCAAGTAATGATTCAATTGCTGATGGTCCCGCATTAAATTGGAATGTTTCAACTTTTACATTATTTCCTAAAGCCTTTTGGAAGTCTCCATTTCCTAAACCAATTACCGCTTGGGCATGATTTATGTTTGGAAAATATCCTATCCTTAATGTTTTTACTCCTTGTACGCCGGTTTGTTCTTGAGCAAATGCAAATAATGAGTTAGATGATGTAAGTGTTGCCGACAATAACATTATTGTTGTTACTAATATAGGAATAATTGTGATTGGTTTTCGTTGTTTTCTTGCTAATGTTGTTCCTTTCATATCACTAATATTATCAATATGGAAGCTGTATATGATTCCTGGCAAATATGCAATAAACGTAAATTGGGTGCAAATATTGATGTGATCTGATATCTTGCATTTTGAATCCCTTATTTGATGTTATACCAATTTTTGCTTTTTTAATGCGAACAATTAAGCTTTCTTTATGAAATGGCTCAAGAGTCAAGGAGTTAGATAATAAATTGGAAGAAAAGACAAATTGTTATTTCTAATATTTGCTACAATATTTGGAAGATAGTTGTCTATAATAAGAATAGGAACTTCAGGTTACACATACTCTTGGAATATGAAAAAACCTTCAGCTTTTCAGTGGTACGTAAACCAGTAGGATTCAATTCCATTGAAATCAATGCAAGCTATTACCGGTTCCCAATGGAATCCTGGGTGATATTTCAAGAGATGGTTCTACAATCAATATTAACAATATAGCTTATTTTATATTAATGAGTATCAACAGAAATAAAAGGGATCTATTGAAACGCGATCAAGCGTTAAACGATTCAACAAGTGGACAGTTAGGATATGAACCAAGATCTAAGCCTTCACCAGCTGAATTGTTCGAACCTAACACTGACGATAGTATTAGAGATTCACAAATAAGAGCTGCTCGAAAAAAGTCCAGAGATTTTTAATTGCGTATATCAGAAAAGTTTTCTCTTGTTGAAATGGGACTAAGAGGCTTTTAACCTGATTCTCATTTTACGGTGATTCCCAATAGGTAACCTACTACATAGGCTACAGAAGCAGCAATTCCACCAACTGCAAGTGTATTTATTCCTGT
>JAATVT010000226.1 GCA_014523685.1 Nitrososphaerales archaeon TH5893 | reverse complement strand
GGATTAACGTAGGGAGGTCATCTCCATCTGAACTTATTTCATCTTTGTTAGAGTTTAAACTAATTCATAACACCATTTTTTATCTTCATGATGTGCTCGCTATATTACTTTGTGAAAGGCCATCTTATTTTTCTTTTAAAAAAGGAAATATTAAGATAACCCAAAGCGGAAAATTGCGTGGACATTCAGAGTTTATTGATGACGATATGGGAAATGTTCAGGTAGCCACCAACGTAGATGGTCATCGATTCAAGAAATTTCTGTACAGTAGACTTGTATCATATTAGAAAATTTGATAAAATAGGCAAATAATACTCTTGCATCAGTGCTCTGTATTGGTATATGGATTTTTTGGCAAGGGAAAGAAAAGCCCTTAGAATAATTATTGTCTGGAAAAATCTTAGGCTAAGCTACGGTCGTGTCTTTTTCTTTTTCTCGCTGTGGAACTGCTCTCACTTGGATTACTTCCCTGATAGTTTGATTCATTGCTGCCTCCGCGATGTCGCTAGCGTGTTCTGCAGTCCTTCTAATATCTTCCAAAATGATTTTAATATCCACATTCGCAGATCTACCGCCTATCCCATTTTGTCTGTCTAGAAAAGAGATAACATCTGCCTCCAAATTACGCATTTCTTCGGCTTTATTTACTACACTATCAGCTAAAACATAGTCTCTCCTTAGGAAGGCTTCAACAGAATCACTAAGAACTGAAAGAGAAAACTGACTCATCTTTTGAATCTTGTCAAAAGCATCTTTCGTAACCTTTTGATTTAGTCTCAAGTGTTTACTAGATATCCCTACAGCATGATCGGCAACCCTTTCGATGCTCTTGACTGCAACACGATAGCTTAAGCAGTCTGCTGTTCCTTTAAGACCCATTTCCTGCAGAGCTCGCTCATTTTGGGTAGCCATCACGAGATTTCTCAAAATATAGAGGCTGAATCTGTCAACTTCGTCATCAGATTTTATGACTGCCTCAGCTAATTCATGATTTAGCTCGGCTAATGCTGACATAGCATCTTTATGCATCGCAGTTGCAATAAGAAACATTCTCCTTACTGCGGTGTTTACAGACAGCTCGGGGAGGGTAAGTAAAACCTGGACAGTTATATTTTCTGAAGAGTCAGCGATAATTTCAGTTCCTACCAAATTGCGACGAATTACCTCTCTAATTGCATCTCTCTGGAGCGGGCTTATCCTTCCCGATTTCGCCTTTAGGTGCATAATATTATAGCCAGCCAAATACATCGAGATCACTTTCCGTTTCAACGAATTTTCGCTTTCGGCCTGTGTTATTAGTGCGGTTGCCTCGTTAAGCGAATCAGAGGATCTCAAGGAATTTGGAATTATTGATAAAGAATGATTTGAATCTCTTACTATGTTGACGAGATCTCCTGCCTTCAAATTCATCTCGCTCATCCACTTCTTGGGTAAAGACAGAATATACGTTGAACGACCGGTAAACTGAATTCTACGTACTTCATTGTTCCCGTGGCTAGATAAAGAAATCACCATTTTGTTATTGCCACCCTTTAGTTATACATATTATCGCACGTATTCATATAGTTATTGGTGATACTATATGGACTATATAGTATTGTTCTCAGCGTCTTGGGCTTGATAATCCGGTCACCAAATAGGACACACAATCTCCTAGATAGCAGGCGTGGTCAGATATTCGCTCAAGATACCTCAAAATCAATATATTACAAATATCGCACCTAGAATGTACTTTCCAATCATCCTTATTGTTGGCATTTATTGTGCCGCGAAGGTACTTTCTATAGAGTGTATCGACTGTAGAATCCAGTTCGTAGAGCTTTTCTACAATGGTTTCATCCCTCGTGCGCAGGGATAAGAGACTTAATTCCATTGCTTTCAGTACGAAGGAAGACATCTCCATTACCGCAGTCTTGTTACAGTCCAGGCCTGTGTGTAATTCATCTACTGTGTCAATTATGTCATAGGAATAACGTCCAAACCTCCAAAATATGTATGCGATTTCCATAGAGGCCCGTATGAATCGAAGGTCTTTTGCGACGGGCTGATATCTTGCTACTATCTCAGTTGCGATATCACCAACTTCATCCTCGAGACTTCGGAGCTTCTCATTCAATTCAAAAACTTTTTTTCGCGAGCGATTATTTTGGAAATAAGAATCAAGAGCTATCTGTAATGATCTTTGGGCCATATTCCCCATTTCACTTAGATTCTCACTTACTGAGGATATGCCAAGATCCATAAGCCTAGGCATATTCAATCCGTCCGCAGCATGTAAGTAATATATTAAGCAGTATTTTCAAACTGAAAGAGGAAATAGAAATTATTTCTAACCAAACTTACCCGATATATAACGTTCTGTAAGCTCCATCCGCGGATTCTCAAAAATTTGCTTTGTATCTCCATATTCGATTAATTCGCCCAGGTACATAAAAGCAGTATAATCTGATACTCTGGCAGCCTGTTGCATGTTATGAGTAACGATTACTACTGTCAGATCTTTTTTCATGCCATGTACAAGCTCCTCTATCTTGGAAGAGGCGATCGGATCGAGCGCAGATGTCGGCTCGTCCATTAGCAATATTTCAGGCTGCATAGCAAGCGCCCTAGCAATGCAAAGACGCTGTTGTTGACCACCAGAAAGTCCCATACCGGGCTTGTTTAGCTCATTTTTTACCTCTTCCCAAAGGACTGCACCTTCGAGACTTTCCCTTACTATATCATCGATAAGCTTCTTGTCTTTAATGCCGTTTAGCTTAAGACCAGCCGCTACATTATCATAAATACTCATCGTTGGAAAAGGGTTTGGTTTTTGAAACACCATTCCGATGCGTCTCTTGATTGTTACAGGGTCGACCTTAGCATCATACATATCCATTCCATCCAAAATAGCCTGCCCTTTTGCGCTTGCTCCGGGCGTCATCTCGTGCATCCGATTTAGACAGCGGATAAGAGTGGTCTTTCCGCAACCGGATGGACCAATAAATGCAGTAATAGAATTTTCTCTTACATCAAGGTTAATCCCCTTTAATGCCCTCTTTGTACCGAACCATGCCTCGAGATTCCTAATTGAGAGTTTTGCAGGAGGAATGTCCTTTACCTCTGTTGGCCGTTCTATCTCGACTGATTCACTGACTTTGGATACTTGTAGTGTCGGGGACAGTTCTTCTTCTGGGCCTTTCAGGGTTCTCGACATATCATACTCGCTTAACAGCCTAATTAGATATGCCTTTACTATATAGATCGTATAGTGATATATACTCTATGTGTATTTCACTATCTCATACATTGCTATATCGAATTACTCTTACTTTGAATCCCTTTCTCGCGGCCAACAAGCGAAGTGTTACGCTAAAGAGAAGGACTATCAGTATGAGAATTAGGGCTGCTGCCCATCCTTGAGCATGAGCTGAGTCATAGGGTTGAGATGCCAATCTCCAAATTCTAAGGGGTAAAGCATCGACTGGGTCGTCGAAACCAGTGAAAAAGAGGCTTGTTCCAAGTATAGTCATAATAAGTGGAGCCGTTTCACCTGCAATCCTCGAAATCCCTATAACTATCCCAGTTAAAACACCACTAAAGGCAGTCTTGAGCGTTATGTGCAATGTTATCTTCCACTTGGGAATCCCTAATGAATATCCTGCCTCTCTTATCGAATTGGGCACTACTTTCAGACTCTCCTCCGTGACCCGCACTACAATAGGAATCATTATGATTGATAATGCAAAAGATCCAGCCCAGACAGAAAAAGATCCTATTACCAACACAATTACGATATATCCTACTATTCCTAAAACTATTGAAGGAAGCCCAGTCAAGACGTCATTAAAAAACCGGACGGCATGAGGTAAAGGGCCATTGCCTGCAAATTCAGCTAAATAGATTCCTGCAAAAATACCCACGGGGGCGGCTATTATTGAGGCAATTCCTACTGTTATCAAGGTCCCTTGAATAGCAGGACCAATACCACCCCTTCCAGAGATCATCGACCCAGGTCTTTGTGTCAAGAATTCCACGCTTAGTGCGGAAACACCATTTTTTATTACTTCGAACAAAATGCTTCCTAATGGGACAATGGCCAGGCCCACACAAATAATACACAAAATAGTAACGAGTTTATTTATTTTTCTTTTCCTTGAAGACTTTCGTTCCATAGTATTCTGTAGTTGGTACTTTAGATTTGCTTTTTCCTGTTGGATCTTTTCCATTATTCTCTAACTCCAGGACTAACCTTTACCATTCTTGATAAAAGTAGCATGCCACCAATATTGATAGCCATTGTAAGCATTAGTAATACTACGCCTAACCCAATTAATGCTGAGAGATGTAAACTTGATGCTGCCTCATTAAACTCGTTGGCAATCACGCTCGCCAATGTTTGGCTTTGAGAAAATAGGGAAGTAGGTATAGCATTAACTCCAACAGCATTTCCTATAACCATGGTTACTAGTATTGTCTCGCCCACGGCCCTTCCAAGTCCAAGGAACGCAGCCCCGAACAAACCAGATTTGACATATGGAAACACTGCTATTCTTAATGTTTCCCAACGTGTAGCACCAAGGCTATAAGCAGCTTCTCGCTGCGTATCAGGAACCGCTTTCAAGAGTTCCCTTGAGATAGCTGAGATTATAGGAATTATCATAATTGATAAGACTATACCAGCAGTAAACACGTCTAGACCAAAGGGAGTCTTTCCAAAAAAGGGGATCCAATCTCCGAAGGCATTGTACAGAGGTTTTTCAATAAGATCAACTATCCAGAACCTGAAAACAAAAAGAGCCCATAGACCATAAACGATACTCGGGACGGCTGCTAATAATTCTATTACAAAAGAGAGAGGGGTAGATATCCTAGGAGGAGAAATCTCAGAAAGAAAAACTGCTATACCAATACTCACAGGAACTCCTATCACCATAGCGATTCCGGCTGTAACCAACGTTCCGATAATATAAGGAAGTGCTCCAAAGGCCTCACGGCCGTATACAGCGTTCCAGTCTGTACCCGTAAAGAATTCCAGGCCCTCATAAGAGAAAATTTCGGTGGAACCATCTCCCACAGCATATACAATGAGAGCTACCAGGAATAGAGTATAGCCGGCTGCTCCAAGGACTATCCCAAAGAACGCCCTATCCATAGGCTTTTTTTTACTTAGCAGAAGATTGGAAAGTTTCTTTCTACGTTCTTGATGATCGTCTTTAAGGGTTGCAGAATTCATAGGTACCGCCTCATTTTTCACAAATGATAAATGTACTAATTTATGTATCCTACAGGGTTAATATAGATCTATATAGTTCATGGGGAAGAGCATATCCCAGGGCAGAATCAGTCAGTCCAAAAGAGATTAATTCGATGTGGCCAATTCCGTCTACTGATTCTCTTTATTTGGTTGCCAATATCTTCATCGTCTATATAGTATAAATTAATCATCGCAAAGATCCGTGGGCTCCAAATATATTCCCGTTATCAAAATTCCAAATTGGTTATGGATCTTTTTGTTTTGAGACATGGGGAAGCGGGAAAAACCATTCCCTCTGGAGGTAGCGACTCTAAGAGACCGTTGACAGTGGCCGGTGAGAAAGAGATGATTGTCATTTCTAAAGCTCTTAGAAAAATGGGAGTTAGATTTGATGTTATTCTCACGAGTCCTCTAAAACGTGCACGTCAAACTGCTGATATCGTAGCGAAAGAATTCAAGGCACAAAAGGAGATACGGCAGCTGCGAGAATTGTCTCCGGAAGGACATAAGACAGCTCTTTATCAAAACCTATCGTCGTTTAAAGAAGGAACGTCAATATTGTTAGTTGGGCATAATCCATACCTTAGCGAAATGGTAAGCGAAATTGTGACAGACGAAAAGCATGTACGAATAGATCTCAAGAAAGGCGGTATTCTAAGAATTAGAGTTATGGCTGTAGCCCCAAAACTCAAAGGAGAATTGAGGTGGCTTATTACCCCCCGACTTTTGAGACTAATATCCAAGGGTTAGCAGAGGTAAAGATAATTTGCCTAGTGAGAACTTGCTTCTTAGTATTCTTCCGATGAAACGATCTCGCTATTATTCTTCCCAAATTCTTTTTGTCGATTTCATATATTTTTGCAATATCACATTCTTAAAAGGATGTAGAGTAACACAATTGCCCAGTATTTGTTTTATTTCTCTAAGCGGAATATCATAATACGTGACGAATGTTCCCTTAATTGATCTTACTAAAAATGATCCTTTCAAAATTATCAGTATATTACCGATCATACTGCCATCAGCGGTAAATACACATTAGCCGATGTACAATCTGCTAGTCAAAATACTAGCAAAACCTTCCTTATCACAAAAGAATCCGATTATTAATTCTGGATAAAATAGATGTCCAATTATCAGCATAAAAGGTGATACTGTAATATTCCAAAAGCAATTATAAACATCAAAGTAGCGATAGCAAGACTCCTACCTAGAATTTGACCAACTTTTCTTATAATATTAGTCCTAGTTGCGGGTAGATCTATGACATCATCATACGGTTAATTGTTTGGGTATCATAAGAGCGAATTTTCGCTCTCCTGAAAGTGCGCAATCTGAGATGGATTATAAAGAAAAAAATTGGCTTCTATTTGTTCTTTCCATTTCCTTTTTCGACGTCTTCACAGTTCCCAGTCGCCTTATCTCCTTCGGCTTCGTCGAAATCTGTTGTGTCAATTCCGCTTCCACATTGGAACTTGTCTGAACCGTCACCGCCACTTGATATATCATCACCCTGGCCAGCATTTATCTTATCGTCTCCATCACCAGAACCATCTACATTATCTCCGAAATTTTGATCGTCTCCCTTGCCGCTGTTTATCTTATCATCCCCACTATCACCATCACCAAGTTCATTGTCTCCAACGTTGAAATCATCTCCTTCTCCGCTGTTTATCTTATCATTTCCACCATCACCAGCAGCCCCACCGCCTAGTTGGCCAAGGTTATCTCCGTAGTTAACATCATTTCCCTTGCCACTGTTTATCTTATCATCTCCACCATCACCAGCACCTACAAAGTTATCTCCGACATTCTGATCATTTCCATCTCCACTATCTATTGTATCATCTCCACCATCACCATCACCAAATGCATTATCTCCTGTATTGATATCATCTCCATCTCCACTATCTATTGTATCATCTCCACCAATACCACTACCCTGAAGATTATCTCCTGTATTGAAATCATCTCCATCTCCACTATCTATTGTATCATCTCCACCATCACCAGCACCTACAAAGTTATCTCCTGTATTAAGATCGGATCCCCCATCACTATCAACATTATCATCCCCACCACCACCAGTGTTAAAATCGTCCTCACTACCAGTGCTTATATCATCATCACCATCAGTTCCGATAACCTCATCAGCAAATGCTTCGATTAGTATTTGTCCTGGAAAAAGAATCATTGTTGTTTGCAGCGCAGTGCCGACCACAAGTATGAAGGCAACAAAAATTGCAGATGACTTAATCTTTGAAGTATATCCCTTGTCTTCCGATATCTTCTTAGTCATTTCTATCGCGTCCCTTTGTTCTCCTTCCTAAGGTAAGAGAACATATACACGGGATTGGCAGTCGGCGTGAGAATTACTGCCGCCAAAATGTCGGTAATAAAGGAAGAAGTTACTTTTGTTCTACTATTTTTCACTGTATCTTTCATTAGTGGGCTGTCTAATAAAATTATCTCAAAATGGGGAATATCATAATAATTTTCGTAGAATGTCTTATGATCTCATATTCTATTCTGGATTGGAAATATTAGTTGAGTTGAGAAACTTCACTGGATCTAAAAGCGACGATTACTAACTGAGAATTGAATAACAAATGATTTAGCACAAGAAGCAATGAACCTATTGCTATAATTCCTACACCAATTATCATTACTTATTTCTTCTTCCCTTGCTCAGTCATGTTTATAATTATCAAATCTGTTGGGAAAAGAAATAATGACAGGTATGTTATAATTCTGGGTAGAGGTTAGCGGATAAGATGGACATACTACATTCAATTTATGATCCTCATGATTTGATTAGCAAATATGTGCAAAAAATTTTTGGAGAATAACAATTGGAGAAATTAGACAGAACAGACAGGGACACAGAACCCATACTTCATTCGGCGTGATCTCCTTTTTCTCTCTGCTACCAATTCATCTATAATTGACGACATTTATCTTTCCTATCTAAATAAATTAGAATAAGATTATAAGATTATAATAATTGCTCCTATAGATAATTAATCTAATAATGTCATTTCCAACGGATATGCCCACACCAACAACAAAAGATACTCCGACTCCAAGAGATACACCAAAATCAACTCCGACTCCCACATGTATTATATATGTGCTAAGTAAGAACAAATTGGCTAGTTAGGATAATGCGCACCGGGTGGCTTTCATGGGTTAGGGCCAATGACAAGACCATTATTGATATACTAGAAAATCAAGGAGCCAATCTAGTAACAGCAACTTCCTCCCTTGTTGAACTTTTGACGCATTTTGACGCTCTTACAGAACGAAAATCTAAGATTAAGGATCTAGAGCATGAAGGTGATAAAATTACTCATAACTTATTCGCTATTACGTCGCAAACATTTGTTACACCTTTAGATAGAGAAGATATCTCGAGACTTACAACTTCAATAGATCAAATTGTAAACTACGTTGATGAAAGTGCTGATAAACTCATAATGTTCAAAATAAAAGAACCAACCCCTTACATGATTGAACTTGCAAAGATATTACTTTCAGCATCACAGGAGATTTACCTGTTAATG
>JAATVT010000225.1 GCA_014523685.1 Nitrososphaerales archaeon TH5893 | reverse complement strand
AGAATTTACACATTCGGATGACTAACTAGGACAAATAGGAAATCTTATCATAAAAAAACTGAATATTACTAAATCTATTCTCAAGAATTGTATCATTAACCCTCTGTTTGCGACCTTGTAGATTTAGTAATTGGAGGATAAAAGAATATACATGCATGACATTAAAATACAGCATCATGGCGAACTCAGTTCTAATTCTCGACTGACGAGCGATCTCTCTTATTCTGAATAAACTACTCTGAATATTTTACCTTGTCCAAGTGAAACAACATATAAGTTGCCATCAGGTCCAACCTCTAGATCGCTAATCCCAGCAAAACCCTCTCCAAATATTATGTCTTGCTCGCCAGTCTCCCTTGTCTCTGCAATTTTATCTTCCAATTCCCCTGTTAATACAAGCTGTGTTCTATCTTGATTCAAGTCAAAGTGGTAAATATTCCCTGTAACTATACTGCCAACGAAAATGTCATTCTGATATTGTTGTCCTAGCTTATCAGAATGCAAGAATATGAGAGCAGTGGGCCCTAAAGTAACGCTCCATACGAACTCAGGATCACTGTATTTTCCTTTTCCATCGAAGTCCACTAAACCATCTGAAGAAGAGTCCTCACCATTTTCGTTCTCAGGGTTAAATTCATTATTATTCAAGATAGAGGACATTCCCTGAACTTGGATCCACCCACTGTTAAATCCTGGTTCCACTAAATTAATTTCATCGTTCTCCCCCGGGCCATTTTCAGTGTCCCACAAATTACCAGTTATTGGATCAAAGCTAATCCCGAAACTATTTCTTACACCATAGGCATAGTATAAATTTAGAGGAAACTCATCACCTATAATACCGCCATTAGGTACTGGCTCACCATCTAGAGTAATTCTAAGGATGCCACTTCTTCCATCTGGTTCTACTCCGTCAGGATAGTTCTGAGTTTCAGTTTCAAAATCTAATTCTTTATGTGAACCATCCACATCTCCTACGGGGATATAAAGATTATTGTCAGGACCAATTGTGATGGCACCACCATTATGGCGAGGGCCTGGAATAGCCGGTAAATCCAATAGGAGTTTAGGATTTACGAGTTTATTATTTACCAACTCATATCTATAAAGACTATTTCTCAGGGGATCTATTCCTTTAGATATATCTTCTGCATCTGCTGATTCAGCTTCCGTATAATACAGGTAAACATATGTGTGTCCTGGGATATCTTTTGAGACTGCAACCCCACACATGCACCTTTCCTGTGATGTTGCTACATTGACATCCAGTAATGGTTCCGGTAACATTTCACCATTTATTACTCTTTGAACTGTCCCCTTTTCTTTTTCCAAGACCATGAAATCATCAGGCCCAAGGAAAGCCATGGTTGTAGGAAACTCGAGTCCTTCAACTACAGGTTCAACTCTCAAATTCGAGTCTCTGATACTTACGGATTCACTACCAATCGCAGCATTAACGTCGGGTATGTTCTGCTCCTCCTCCTGTACCTCTTCATCCTCTTCCTGGGCATTTGCAAGATACCCAAAGGTAACATTAAAAGTTAAGAGTAATACTGTTAATGAAAAAACTGTACCATCGCACAATAGACTACGCATCAAGAACAACAAGTAGGTTATGAATTAATATCTATTCCCATGAATCACAAGTAAGTATGTTCTTTAATTGAGTTATTTAAAACTCGTTGGTACTAAGTAACACAACTTGTAGTATAACGATTAAAAAGAGGCAACTAAAACCCTGAATCCAATAAAATGAAATTAGTTTATTAAGCTGTGTTTCAAGTTCTCAGATTTACTTGATTAATTTCCTATCAAATTTCAAGTTTTTGCTAACCTTACCTTTTAGAGATCCAAATCACGACGCCTGAAAATATGATTGCTAAGCTTACTCCAAAAATTACATATCCATTTATGGTCCATTGGGGATTTTCGTACATAAAGGAAGACTCAGGACCGACAATTGATTTACTCTGTGCTGTAAATACTAATCCTGCTGTACCAGCTAGTATTCCAATAATAATTAATATTTTACCTAGATTTTTTCTATCCATACCTTTTTTTTATCATAGAATGTTATTTCTCGGCTTCGGTGCCTAATGTTGTATTGCTAACAAATTTCAAAACTGGCTAATTGGACTTTCATTTGCCATCCCTACTCCATTTATCATTAGCTGAGGATAATTTATTCCATCTCCCAGATTTACTTTTGTTACATTAAATAATAATGTACTGAATTAAATTAAGAATAAGGAAACAACAATATGTACGAGGATCTATGAAAAGCTCCTGTTAAAAAATGGTAGCTCAACATCAACTTTAATTGAGATAAAAGCATGTGAAGAACTCCCATTAGGGTAAATGAAGCAGACAAATATCTCGAACAAAACGAGGGAAACAGTATTTAAGTTGGAAGGAGCAAAGCTAAGTGAATTAACCATGGTAAATCCAATCCTCATAGTTGTAGTAGTATTGATAACCGCATCGATAGGTCCTTACGTAGGTACCAGTTTTGCGCTACATGACTCAACGCTAGGTGTAAATACGTGGCTAGCTAGTGACAATAGTACGCAGCTCAATACAATTGATTTGAATAACGGCCCAACAGCTCCAACTGCTGACGCAGGAGGTGCAGCGGAAACTGAGGATGAAGTTGTGGAGGACGAAGAGGTGGATGAAGAACCAGAGGAAACGCCAACAGACGAAAATGAGACTGATGAAGAGGATGAATAACACGTGAATGATACCTCTTAAAAGATCAAGTTAACAGATAGAACCCAGAAAACATTCATGTTATGCAAACACATCGTATTAGGGCGGCATAATTATAGCTAATAAAAATACGGCCCGTACGGAAGTTAGTAGTTAAATTATTTTATTATTTAATTATGCGATTTCTCACTACATTTCAGTTCCGTTTGATGAACTCTTGGACAACAATATACTGAATATAGTTAATAAGTATGCAAGGGAATAGTAGAATAGTTGCGGCAGTATATCAAAAGTCAAGAAGAAAAATCAACTATAGATGACGAAGGAACTATTTGGCCCCAGGTAAGGTTCAACCAATGTCCAATTAGGACTAGCCTTGGGGTACTAGGTAAGAAGTGGACCATTCTTATAATCAGAGATATCGGCTTTCTCAAGATAAATCGTTTCAATCGCCTCTTGGAATCTATTCAAGGCTTAACGCCAAGGGTTCTTTCAATGCGTCTGAGGGAGCTAGAGAAGGAAGGTTATATAGAATGTTTTGAGGAAAAAAAATCGCCGGTGATGGTGCGATGGAGGCTTACACAGAAGGGCAAGGACACCATGCCTATCTTGATGCAACTAACCGCCTTCGGTTCCAAATGGTACTCCGATGTTGTATTCGAGGACAAAAGACCCAGGAAGTTAAATGAGATCTTTCCCCAGCCAATAGCAAGAGAAATAATTAAAAGTTATCACCTAAAGGAGCTTCTATCGTAGTAAATACAGAAAATAAGATGGTGCAGCCGTTCGAAACGCTCTTTGAGCTAGTGAAATGCAGAATCATTTTTCCTTGATCCAGGCTCTGAATTCTGTTTTTATGACAGATTCCCAGTTTCACAATTATCTCCACATTTGTCTGCGCAGTTTGAATTGACAATAAATAATGTATGCTGGTCCAAATTGTACTTCATCATACGTTAATTCCTATATTGTGGTTTGTGCAAAATATGGGACTTGTTTTATCAGTATGTACCAATATCAAAAATTGATTCTTGAATTACTGTAAGTACTTGTCATACAGTTATGACTAGACAACAGTCAGGTTAAAACCAGTCAAGATTATTTATATCAAAGTCAGGTATCATATTCATTCAGAGAATAGGAGCGATCAATTACTATCCTACTAGACAAATTTGGAATTCAATTAAGACTTAAAGATAGAGCTAGTGCTGGAAATATCCTAGGTGAAGCATTAAGAAATATTACTAAAAATGAAAGAGAAAGAAGAGAAAATATTATGACATTAGGAATACCTCGCGGAGGAGTAATCGTAGGTAATATGGTGGCAAAGAAACTGTCTTCGGAATTTGATATCATTATTCCAAGAAAACTCAGAGCACCACATACTGAAGAAGTTGCCATAGGGGCCGTAATGGAAGATGGTTATTTTTATCTGAACCGCGAGATTGTCAGAGAGTTAAGCATATCTCAGGATTATATTGAAAAGGAGAAATCTATACAAATAAACGAGATAAAACGCAGAACGGCTATCTACCGTAATAGGACAGACACAATTGCGACCCGCATACGGCATAAAAATAGTATTGTGTTGGTAGATGATGGAGTGGCAACTGGAGCGACAGCTATTGTGACAGCGAGATGGATCAAAACAATAAATCCAAATTGTTTGATAATTGCTGTTCCAATTGCTCCAAAAGATAGCATAAATTTGTTAAGAAAAGAAGCCAATCATATCGAGGTTATTACTTCTCCTTCCTCCTCTAATTTCAAGTCAGTAGGACAGTATTATCGTGACTTTAAACCTGTCACAGACGAGCAAGTCATTAATATTATGATACCATCAAAGGAAATGTAAAGAATAAATTATCAATGGACAGATATTTCAATTGCGATTAGTCTGTCCTGCTATATGTTATAACAAGAACTGTTATTTCTGTTTTTACACATTCTTTTGGATAATTTTATTAAGCGACGTAACTAGCTTCTTACTAAATTTTACTGGAAATGTTTCTGGGACACGATATAGATCTTTAAGTTTTGGGGGAAGGGTATTTAGCTGTTGTAAATGAAATTCTTGAAGGGTATGTATTGATGGTAGCTCTCCCAAAATCTCTCCCTTTTCAGCATATTTCCTTAATAAAGGAATTGAGTTATTACTGTCATCCACATCTTCGTCTTCTAATGTTACAAGATCGAATTCTAGTGAGTTGTTCAAAAATATTCTATGTATCTGTTTAGGCCCGGGATATGATTTCTTGCCAGGACTTGTTTTGATTTTATATACTAATCCCCCTACATAATCGGCATCATAATTGTCTGCTTTTGCTTTATTGTTTGACATAACCAATGAGGAAGATGATGATGGCGATGGTGGAACCCTCATCGCAACCAGCTTGTATACTCCATTCATTGCAGGATCATCCCTTGATGTAACTAATTCTGTTCCAACAGCAAACCAATCTATAGGGGCGCCCCTGTTAATCAGATCCTTTATCAGAAATTCATTCAGGTCGCCGCTGGCCATGATTTTGGTAAAAGAATAACCTGCTCGATCTAATATCTTCCTTACATCTATGCTTAATTGAAATAGGTCACCGCTATCTAATCTTATTCCGGTGGGATGGATTTTAGCTTGAATGATCTTTTTGACGGCCCTAATGCTGTCATAGGTATCGACTAACAAGAATCCAGATGGAATCAAATGATTAAACTGCTGAAATGCTTCCACCTCATTTTCAAAACTCATTATAAATGAATGGGCCATGGTACCGAATACTGGAATTCCAAGCTTGAGACCTGCATGTATATTGGATGTGCCTATGCATCCTCCGATAAAACTTGCCCTTGATGCAAGAAAGCCTGCTTGGGGGCCATGTGCTCGCCTAGAACCAAATTCGATTACAGGTCTGCCACTAGCCGCATTTACGATCCTTGAGGCCTTAGTTGCAATTAAACTCTGATAATTAATAATTGATAACACGCATGTTTCAACAATTTGTGCTTCAATCATAGGAGCCTCGATTCTAAGTAGAGGCTCGTGTGGGAATAATATAGTACCTTCAGGAACAGCCCAAATAGTACCTGTAAAATTGAAAGCCCTTAGATAGTCAAAGAAATCCTCATCTACGTTCTTGAATGGTTCAAGAGATCTTATGTAAGATATTTGTTCGTCACTAAATTTCATGCTTAAAATAGAATATAATGCCTGTTCCAGTCCAGCAGCCACAATATATGATCTATTCAGGGGAAGCTTTCTGACAAACATCTCAAATATTCCTCTGCTCCTACTTATCCGATTAGGACTAAAATAGTAGGCAGCAGCCATTGTCAATTGATAAAGATCTGTACAGAAAGATGTGCACTCACTTTCGCCCACTGATCTTGAAGGGATTTCCATTGAAATAATGTCAATATCTATCGACAATTGTTCAAATATATCTTTATGAAAGAGGATTTTCTGTTTGCATAGATGTGGGCTTAGATTTTCTTGAATTAAATAGTGACTTTGGGTCTCAATTATCGTCAATATCAATAGAGACTTTAGACTATCTTTTTTTACTGTTAGCCCATTTTCTCATCCATTGTAGTATACTAACAACTGATTCAACAAGTTCTTGTCCTTTGGTAGTTAACGTATATTCAACCCGTGGTGGTATTTCATTATACCTGTGTCTCTCTAATATTCCACTCTTTTCTAGTTCCTTGAGTCTAATCGACAGAGTTCTAGTGCTGAAGCCCTTTAAGGCATGTCTGAATTGTTTATGTCTTACAGGATCGGTAGTGCAGCATAAAGGAATTAATATTTCAAGCGTTCCTCTTTTTGTTATCAAACTTCTTAATTTTGCAGTTTCAGACATAAGTAGTATTGAGTCATAGCCTTCAAAATTACACTCTAGGTTCTTGTTTAGAATAGGAAGATCTTTTTCTTTCCTCTTGCTGATAGTTTCCATGTTTGCACTTAGTGCAATATTTTACCCTTGATAACTTAAATAGTTTTGGTTCTAAACAATAGCATATGCAAGAACAACAAATTAAGAATAAAATTAAAGAAAGATATGGCAAGATTGCATTAACAGGGACTGAGACATGTTGTGCACCGACTATGGAATTTAATAGTAATAACAAATCAGGTAGTAGTTGCTGCTCCCCTTCTAACTCTGCTACGGTTGTTGGTTATGATAATAAAGAGTTGGAATCCATACCTGAAGCGTCAGTTTTGGGAGTAGGATGTGGTGCTCCTTTACATCATGCAGATGCTAAAGAGGGAGAAATCGTTGTAGATTTGGGTTCTGGTGCAGGAATAGATGTATTTTTGTCCGCCAACAAGGTTGGACATTCGGGGAAAGTAGTAGGCATAGACCTGACTAATGAGATGTTGGAGAAAGCAAGAAGAAATGCAAAAGAAAATGGTTATACAAATGTAGAATTTAGAAAAGGAGATATAGAAAAAAGAATTCCAGTTGATGATAATTCTGTAGATCTTGTTATCAGCAATTGTGTTATCAACCTAACTACAAACAAGGCTGACACGTTTAAAGAAGTCCATAGAATTTTGAAACAAGGACAGGGTAGAATGGTAATATCTGATTTAGTAGCGGATAAAGAAGTGCACGGAGATTCTATAGATTCTGACAAGTGGTGTAGTTGTATTGATGGTGCATTAACAAAAGAGAATTATCTTGAAAGTATTAGAAAAGCAGGATTTCAAAATCCCGAAATACTGGAGGATAAATTATACACACAAGAAGAAAACGAAAACAGAGTTCAAGGCAATAGAAAAATCAGTAGCATTGTAGTAAAAGCGGTAAAGAAGTAAGACTAAAAAATAAGAGATTATCAGAAATGAAATTCTCTTTTGGCTCAAAGTCAAAAACAAGACAAAAGAAAACTATTCTCTTTGTTTGTGTAGAAAATGCAGGAAGAAGTCAAATGGCTGAAGGCTTCTTTAGGGAATATACTCCAGAAGGATATGAACCTATAAGTGCAGGAACAAAGCCTACATCTCAACTAAATCCAGTAGTAGTTCAGGCTATGAGTGAAGTTGGAGTAGACATCAAGCAACAAAAACCCAAAGATATCACTGAAGATATGATGAGAAACTCTACAAAAATAATCAATATGGGATGTATAGACAAGTCTTTCTGTCCAACATTATTCATTCCTAATTTAATAGACTGGGGAATAGAAGACCCAAAGGGTAAGACAATAGACCAGGTAAGAGAAATTAGAGATGATATTGAGCAAAGAGTAAAGCAACTTGTCACAAATCTTCCTAAAGATAATTGATGGACTGAGTTCAAACCAAAAAAAGTTCATTGCAGAAGTTGCTGGCACATTTATTGTAGTTGTGCTTGCTACCGGTTCAATAGTAATAGATGCAAAGACAAATGGGATTTTAGGAATTCCTTTCATTGCATTTGCTCCTTTTATTGGAGTTGCTATAGCAGTTTATCTTTTTGGTAAAATCTCTATGGCTCATTTTAATCCTGCAGTTACAATTGGGTTTTTAATTACGAAGCATATTACGAAACTTCAATTACTGTATTATTTTTCAGCAGAGATAATTGGTGCTTTACTGGCAAGTCTATTTGTAAAATATGTAATCGGAACTGAAGCACACCTAGGTGCTAATGCCCCAAACTATGTCTATCCCTTACCTCTCATATTTGGCATTGAGATCCTTGCATCGGGGCTATTGATGGCAGTCATTCTTACCGTAGTGTATACAAAGGGTCTGAAAGGTTTCAGTGGAATAGTAATAGGAGGAATAGT
>JAATVT010000224.1 GCA_014523685.1 Nitrososphaerales archaeon TH5893 | reverse complement strand
GCAGTGGGCTCGTAGATATTGGATGAAAATGGCTTTGAGCCATTAATCTTTTTCCCACAGAATTAAAATTTATTTCGACTTGTCGGAATCAAGCTTTAAAGATGTTGATTATTTTTCCCCCTGATTACTTTTATTGCAGGAATTGAAAGTATATAATATAGTATTTTATACATAACAGCAATACGGCTTCGACAAGGACTAAGACCGTTTCTTCGGTCATGTATAGTAGAAAGGCAGCTGTTTTAGCGGGCATTGTAATAATATTTCTCGTAATTATTGATTTGCTTGTCACACGGCAAGTTTTGCCCGCCTATAAGGATATTGAAGTCATACTTTTTGTTTTGACGGTAACGATCGGATACGGAATAGGTTCTTGGATTCTCCTAGGATACACTAAACGAGTTAGTACTGAAATCAGAGCCAAATCACGTTTTATTAATGTCATGTTCTGGACTGTAACTGTCGTACAGTTTGGCATGTTCGGAGTACTGCTATTGGTACTTATTAATAATAGCCCTTCAAGCACAAGATACCTGTCTCATTCAGTTTTTGCGATTAGCTCGATACTTGCGACGATTATTATGGGGATTATTTCATTCAAGTTTTTTTCATGGTACAAATCAAGTGAATACAAGAATTTTACCGTGTTATTTTATGGAATTGCAGCATTAACCCTTGGCGCATCAATAGCGGAAGACGTAGGAACTAAATTATTAATGGTACAAGAGGTAAAAGAAAATACCCCTCCAGGAGAGGTTATTCAATCTACCTTCCAATACAAGGACTCAGAAAAATACGATGCCCAGGTGGTTCGTAAGGAAGTAAATCCGGATACTACTTCGTTTCTGATAATACCAGATTCAAGCTTAGAATACTATAACCTCTTGAATTCTACGGTTTTACCTATAGCGTTTGTGTTTAGATGGATAGCTTCGACAACGCTACTAAGAGGAGCCTATCAAAGGATAGGCAAACTTCCACTTTCGTTTTGGATAATCCTATCCCTCCCCTTGATCCTATATCTGGTGGGAAAGATGCCCGGCTTTTTTTATGGAGAAAGTATGGCAGGGGTTGACGAAGCATACCGGTATTACTTTAGAATTCTATTCAGAGCCGGTACCATAGGGGGTAATATTGTTTTTGGTCTCGCTTTTTTTGTGATAGCGAGAAGAATTGCTTCATCAAGAATAAAGGACTATCTCATAATCACTGGAATAGGTGATACTATAGTCGGCATTGCACTTTCGACCTCTGCTCTAGAACCAACATACGGAGCGGCTGCGCATTCGCTCGTACTGCTGTCGTCATATTTGTTCAGCATTGGATTGTATGTTTGCGCCATATCTTTGGCTCAAGATAGCTCGTTAAGAAAATCAATTCGAAAATCTAACATAGGGCTGGTAGACAATATAGGAACGGCTCAAATGGAACAGGAAGTCAGAAAAAGAATATTGAAAATGGTCGAAGACGGCAAAGATAGAATGGAAGAACAGACTGGGGGCCTTTCATATTCAGTTACCGAGAAAGACGTAAGGGAGTACGTTGAGTTAGTGATAGACGAAAGGAAACATTCAACGATAGCGATAAAGGAAGAACCAGAGAGAGAAGCCAACGAAGAGAAAAATGGAAACCACTCCAGCTCTTGACTTTAAGATATAACTCAACCATTGCACCAGAGTGACAAATCCTTTGAAGCGTCAGGACCCCTATTCAGTTTAACCTAGAGAAGCTTCCATGATTATTATCTTACACAGATGGCAAATTCTTACATCGTTGACTGAGGGTAAGGTTTTAAGTACGAGGGCAAATGCATAGCCCTCCATTCACATAAGTAGGAATAGAAAGGCAATCTTAGCATCTGACCCCGCTTCCGGGTTCACAAAAAAGTAATCGACCCATACCTGGTTCATCATCAACCATAATAATTTTTCTTGTTCTCGTCAATGACCTTACCTTTGATCGGGATATCTTACATCGCCTACTAGTATTTGAGGAAAGTAAAAAAAGGTCTTCCATATGTAGGCATTACGTTACAGATTCTCAAGGAATGGGATATCTATATTACGAAGAATTAACCGTTGTAGGATCGTCTACAACTCTAGGACCGAAACCAAGATCTCCCCCAAATCCTGATATTCGGCCGCTTACGCTTTGATTCTCCCCAATATCCGTTTCATTAGCATCGTTCTGACTCTGAGCTATTACACTAATAGCATTTACTAAAGCGATTATGATAGCAATAAGTACGGCTGTAAATTGGCCTATCATAAAGATGATCACTGGATTACATAATATATTATAAGAAATCATTCAAGTTCTAGAACTCTATCTCCTCCCAGGTTATCTAAAAAGACGGTTCAAGCTTAAGGAACTTCGAAAAATGATAAAAGGTTTGTAGGATAAAAACAAAAAAGGATTGAAAGCGGTTATGACTTGTTAGTCCTTACCTGCTTGTTCTCTTAATCTTCGAATTCACACTCTTGATCTTCTACACCAGCTTTGATTAAGTTTTCACCACAGTTGAAGTTGGTTGATTCACCACTCCCAGTGTTCTTTTGATGCACATTTTGACCTGTTGGAGTTGAGCTGGTATCTTGAGCATACACCAAAGGTGTTGCTATGACAGAGAGTACAGTTGCTGCTATTATTGCAGCTATCACGAAACTTTTCTGATTCATTGTACTTTGTATCTATAGTCTATTATTATTTCTGGATTGAGAAGCTTCTATAGCTCTTATTTTAAAGTGATATGTAATAGGACAATGCCCTTGAGATAATATATTCATTCTAACAGTCTAGAAAAGAGACATGAAATAGACTATAAGAAATGTACGCGTACTAGCTTAGAACTATTTTTAATCACTAAAAACTATTGTAGAATGTTGGTGTGGGATCTTTAGCGTTAGGATTGCTGCTATTGCTAGAGTTCCTTGATTCATGTCATCCTACACCAACAAATCATTAGATATTGTAGTCTCCATCAATAACCGTTACAGACAAAAATGGGTAGAAGGTTACTGTTACTGCACATCTTAAATTTTATAAAATGGTATTGGACCCGAATCAATATTAAGACGGGCCCAGAGGGACTCGAACCCTCGACCAGCTGCTCCGCAGGCAGCCATTCTATCCAAGCTGAACTATGGGCCCAGGCAATGGTAAGCATTTACGAGCTATATATGAAGTAACTTGAAGTAAGAGATAAGATATTCTCTGCAGTGGCACTGGGAACTTGATCCTACACCGCTTTTTACTGAAAAGGGTAAAATTGTGGTCATACGAAGATTCGTCATAGCAATGCCACATTCATTATTGGAAGAGTTGAATACAAGGATAATTCTTTTTGACGGAGCAATGGGTACCGAAATTCAAAAGTTATTTCCACGACCAGAGGATTTCCCAGATAACAAGGAAGGATTCAACGATGGTCTGAATCTTACTAGACCTGAATGGATAAAGACAATTCACAGGCAATACTTAGCCTCGGGAGCAGACTGTATCGAGACAAATACCTTCGGAAGCAATCTATACAAATTGCAAGAGTACGGTTATGGAGAGCATACCGTTGATTTCAATACTAAGGCCGTTCAACTTGCTAGGGAGGTTTGTAATGAATTTAGAGACAAACCTAGATACGTCATTGGAACTATGGGACCATCAGGATTTCTCCCAAGTTCAAATGATCCTGATCTGGGTTCTAAAACCCCTGACCAAATCAAAGACTGCTACGTGCCACAATCCGAAGGGCTTATCAAGGGCAAGGTAGACGCAATACTAATCGAAACTAGTCAAGATATACTAGAATTGAAAATGGCAATTGAAGCGTGTCACGAAGCGATGGACAATCTTTCTGTAGAAGTTCCCATAATTGCAAACATTACCCTGGACCAGTATGGGAAGATGCTTTTAGGAACCCCTGTCCAGGCAGCATACACCACCGTGAGCAATATGGGAATAGATGTATTTGGATTAAATTGTTCCACAGGGCCATCCGAAATGG
This sequence comes from Nitrososphaerales archaeon TH5893, assembly GCA_014523685.1. GTDB lineage: Archaea > Thermoproteota > Nitrososphaeria > Nitrososphaerales > Nitrososphaeraceae > TH5893. The sequence goes on along the minus strand of JAATVT010000224.1, from coordinate 3,577 downwards.
TGCCAAGTGTTAGATGGCTAAATGAACAAGAAGATTTGCCAATACTTGTGATGCCGAATGCGGGTATTCCGCAAAATGAGGGTGGCAAAGCTATATATAGGATGACTCCAACTGAGATTGCACAAAAACTAGAACACATTGTAACTAGCTTTGCACAAGTGAGAATAATCGGAGGTTGCTGTGGAACAGATGCAAATCATATTCACGAACTACAGACAATGCTGGAAAAACACCAGAAATAATATTTCTTGGTCCTTCCGTAAGGTTTAGAACTTCTTTCGTCATTCTATATAGCGCTTTAATGTTCAGAACGAGAATGGCCATTCCTAGAATAAGTTCGGCACTTAAAGCTGTGGACTTGAGGCAGAGTCCCCCACCACTCATAATCGGAGAACGACTCAATACCCAAGGTTCCAGAAAGGCGAAAGAAATGATCTTAAACGAGGATATGGATGGACTCTTAAGTTTAGCTAGGACCCAAGTCGAAGATGGAGCACACTGTATTGATGTATGCGTTGCGACAACAGAAAGAAGTGATGAAATAAACGTAATGACCAGACTCGTCAAGCGCCTTAGCCTGGAAATTGATGCCCCTCTGGTTTTAGACTCAACTGACCCTGCTGTTATCGAAGCAGCCGTCAAACAGATTCCTGGAAAGCCTATCATCAATTCTATAAATCTTGAAGGGGATGGTTCCAGATTCCATAGATTGTCTCCGTTAATGTCAAAGTACGGTTTAGCATCTATTGCAATGTGCATTGGTCCCAAGGGCATGGCAAAGACTCCAGAGGAAAAACTGGAGACTGCACTTCTACTTTTTGAAACAGGCAAAAAGTATTCTCTACAGCCTTCTCAATACGTGTTCGATGTTCTCACATTTACACTCGCCACAGGGGAGCAAGAATTTGCAGATTCAGCGAAAAACACCCTTAAAGGAATAGAATTGGTGAAAAAGAACATTCCCGGTTGTTTCACTGCTTTAGGTCTCAGCAACATCAGCTTCGGCCTTGATACTAGAGCAAGGAAGATAGTTAATTCAGTCTTCCTCCATTATGCTTTAAAATCGGGACTAGATGCGGTGATCATTAATGCCAAGGATGTTATCCCATTTGGCGAAATACCTTCAACCGAAAAGAGACTGGCTGAAAACCTTGTCTTCAATAATCATCCAAATGCTCTTTCAGAATTGATCAGCTTTTTTCAGGAAAATAATTCTCTATCAGGGGGGCGGACATCTAACGCAGGGAAACTAGAATTAGATCCATCATTTAGTGCAAGTAAGAAATGTCATTTTAGAATAGTGAATAGAATTAAGACAGGTATAGAAGATGATGTCGTAACTGCCATTGCTGAAAACATACCGTCTGGCATTGAAAAAAGACTCGTTTCCCAAAATAATAATGAATCGAAAGGGTCGAAGCTTGTATTAATCGGACCTAAAAGCAATGTTCACGAAGCTGCAGTTTATACGCTAAATCAGGTGCTCTTACCTGCAATGAAGGAAGTTGGAGATAAATTTGGCTCGGGTGAATTAATTCTACCATTTGTCCTGAAATCCGCTGAATGCATGAAGGCGGCTGTCGCGGAGCTTGAAAAATATCTTATAAGACAAGAGGGTATAAGCAAAGGGAAGCTTGTCCTCTGCACAGTATATGGAGACGTACACGACATAGGTAAAAACTTGGTAAAAACGATTTTTGTAAACAATGGTTATAGTGTTTACGACCTGGGCAAACAAGTTCCCCTTCAGACTATAGTTGAAAAAGTAAAAGAGGTAAATGCAGACGCTGTCGGACTTTCTGCCTTGCTAGTGTCAACTTCAAAGCAAATGCAGTACTTCGTAGAATATGCCCGGAACAATAACATGGATATTTCTATTCTCTGTGGAGGAGCAGCTATTAATAGTAACTACATTAACAGGATAGCAAAGGATGGAGGTCTATATCGAAATGGAGTCTTTTATTGTAAGACTGCATTCGACGGGCTGAAAACCATGAACGTTCTGATGTCAGATCAGAAGCCAAAATTTGTTTCCCAATGGAAAGAAAAAATTGAGACTTGGCAAGAGAAAAAAATTCCTGATGAGAAAACGAGGATAATGACCCGAAGCAGTATTGTACCTGTGAATCCACCTGTCCCGCCTCACGTAAATCAAAGGATTCGTCTTGGGTCTGAACAAATAGATCTTCAAGAAGTATGGAATTTTCTTAATAAAAAATCTCTTTTTGTTCTTTCATGGGGTTTGAGGGGATCAGCAAATGAGGGTCGTTCAGAGTTCTCATACAACCTGTTAGAAGAGTGGAAAAGCAGAGTAAAGAAAGAAAGACTTTTTGAGCCCAGGGTTGTCTATGGTTATTTTAACTGTCACAATAGAGACAATAAATTGGTAATAGATTTGCCTGAAAAACAAGGAGAGGTTATATTCGACTTTCCAAGATCATCTAAAGAGAAGCATTTATGTTTGACCGATTATTTTGGCGAAAATGATATCGTAGCATTTCAATGTGTCACGGTCGGGAACCGAGTCACTGAAATTATTGACCAATGGAATAAGGAGAATCTCTATACTGATGCCTACTATTTGCATGGCCTAGCTGTGGAAACTGCTGAAGCATTGGCTGATTGGATTAACTTGAGGATTAAGAACGAATTAAAGATTGACAATAACCGAGGGCTTAGATACAGCTGGGGATATCCCAGTTGTCCTGACATATTGCAACACCGTTTGGTATGGAAAATCTTAGACCCTTCAAAGTCAGGTATGAATTTGACGGAAGCCGGTCAGATAATTCCTGATCAATCCACGGCCGCTATAGTGGTCCATCACCCTGATGCAGAGTATTTTGTACTTTGATAGAAGAGCGAGTTGTTTGGATGATTCATTGCTCTAATAATTGGTATCCTGTCGAGATTTAAGCTCATTTCCGGAAATACAGTAAATTAAATTATTTGTGGGCATTCGTTATCGATTATGTCAAAATAGTTGAAACATGGAGGTGTAGGCTAATTCATTAACATATACTTAAGTATCGCCTTTGGTCCAAAGAGATTCGTGTAACGATGTCTATTAATGACTTTGCCTTTGCTTGCGCTCTGGATGAATCCCCTCCCTACTTTACCTATGAAAAGCAAACAATGTTAATAATTGAGTCTAATGAGAATGCCATACGAAATATCAATGGATTCCTTTACATCGAACAGTTTATTGAATCTCTAATATCACATGAGTCTGTTCATGTTGTCATTAAAAACCTCGAGGGCGCTGAAATATCAGACTCACTCGATGATTTGGAGGTTATAGTAGATCGGGATGGATCCAAATTCCAAGTCACCCTTAATAATATGCTATTTGCAAGGGATAGATCTGGAATTGTCATATGATAGTCGCAGAGAATTAATATTCAAATCTCTAAAGTTCATATCCTAAGGTGAATCTGCTTATTTTGGCGTCTGAAAATTCAAGAGTCATTCTGTAGCGGTTACTACCAACTAGATGATTTTTTTTCCTAACCAGCTTTACAAGATCAAAATTCCGAGATAACCTTCCTTTTATTTTCAATTCGCAGTTCCTGTTGAT
>JAATVT010000223.1 GCA_014523685.1 Nitrososphaerales archaeon TH5893 | reverse complement strand
CTTATATACATTGAAGGGATTAAAACAAATACAGCCAAAAGAGAATTCTACAATCTAACAGATGGAATAGTACTGGCTAGTGTGGATTTCTATAATATTACGAAACTGGAACACAACTTAGATGTATTTGGAAAAGTATTCAGCAATAATAGCAAAACTATTCGATATTTAATTTATACCGCACCAACTTCTAAGTTTCTTTCACAAGGATACTTTCCACCTTCTGATCGTCTTATATTAGCTACTTTATCTACTGCTCTGGACTCAAGAGCAGTAGACAAAGGGATAGTAATATGGCGTAATACCGGCAATCCAGCTATAATGGATTATCTTTCGAACCAGAATAATTCAAGGTATTTGAACTCCGTGTCATTAATGAAAGATCTACAATTAAAGGATGAAAATGACACGGAAAAATTGACTCGAGAGTTTACATCTGCTCTTGTAGAGGAAGGTCCAGAAGATGAGCAAGAAGGGGACCAAAGGAACGATGAAGGGCAAGAAGAGGATCTAGGTACAAATGAGGATGACAATAGAGAGCGGGCTTGGTTAGGGATTTCAATCACCGATTTGACTCCGGAGTTGGCAGAAGACAGAGCATTACCTACGGAGACAGAAGGAGTTGCTGTACAGTCAGTAATACCCGGGAGTCCTGCATCTAATGCAGGAATTAAAGGAATACTTTTAGACGTAGATGATCAAGGCTATTTGATAACTAGGGGAGACGTAATTACGTCTCTTGATAACGAGGAAATAGAAAACGTAGATGATTTGGAGGATATAATGGAAGAAAAAACTGTTGGAGATATAGTCAACCTTGGCTTGAACAGAAATGGCAATATAACGAATGTGGCATTCAGGCTCGAGTCTTTGCCAAGATAAACCAAAAGTTTAAGCACTAGAGATCAAGAGTGGGACAGACACATAATTAGGAAATTTTGGGTCCCTTCTGGCAACTAGGATCATATAGAATTTGTTTGTTTACAAATTAACTGAGAATTACAGGGAATGTATATGTATCCAGAAGAATCATTCAGTATAGTTGGAAAAAATAATCTTATCTGGCATTCCACGTTTTTGTTAATTTGAAAGCACGTCAAAAATTATACCTGTTGGACAAAAAGACTCTACCTATCAATTTGGATTATCCTCAACCAAATATTCATTACTCTTTTTAGAGATATACAAATAACCCTTTCAAATAACCCTCAGCAGTTGATCAATTCACAATTCTGCTTCCCGAAACGCGGATTCTATAGCGTCTCTCGGTTCACGTACACAAGATGTTTTAAATTAATCAAAGGTTAAAGAATCCTTGAACATACTGTTTATACTTTTTTGCTCTTCCCTGGTCAAATTGGCGTTCCTATTTTTTGCTTTCATTTTTTCACTGTATGTATCATTTTTTTTTGCTGTTGAAGTGGATATTTCATTCTTATTCCAAAAATCAAAGTTGACATTCAACCAATTCTTATACGCCTCTTCGGTTATCTCAATAGATTCTTTGTACAGATCATTCAAATGTTGTGCGTTGTCAGACAACTCGATAAAGAGTTGAGTCACTCTCAGTGATCTCTTAATAAGTTCTTCATTTATTCGGGCCATTCTTTTCGCATATTCAAGATATTCTTTGAAAAATTCACTCCAATTCATGGAAAATAATTGCTGCTGCCAAAAAGATAAAATAGGTGATATCAGTGAGGTTGAAATATAGTCATTCTTTCTATATTCTGGACCTTTACTTATTTTTCCGTCTGTGGCCCGGAAATTGTCAATCCCACTATTGTGGCGTCCCTCTTTTTTACGCTTTCCTCTCACAACACTCCCCTTAACCAATTCTCTTAATATTTGAACCACAATCAGGACAAAGTGTTCCCTTGTTTTCTATATCACGAATCATGCAACAGTATTTCAAGGGACTATAAAATTCCTCCTTTTCATAAGGCGATGATGAAAATGGCCACCCAAAGAAATTCTTGACCCCATTACCCATGTACCTCCTAATCCATTTTAGCTGATATATGATAAAGTGTTTGGTGTCATTGTCGTGGTTGTTCCCCCTCCTATTTACCACCATATCTATAATATGGCAACACTTTCTTTTAAGCTGATAGCGATGCGTTTGGTATCTATTTAGGCCACTGTTATGCTGTAGCTAATCGGATTTCTAAAAAACTTATGTCATTCTTGATTATCTTTACTGTGCTGTTTTAGCAGGAAATAGCACCTAAACCAGCCGCTGGCAAGTCTAACGACATTTTCAAGAGCACTTGGTTCCTCAAATAGGCTGGAGGCGCCTGGAACTACTACAAATTTCTTTTTTTCGACGTTGGAGAGTTGTTTTATAGTATTATTATTGATATCAATCAGATTTTTGTCATCATTTCCTCCTACAATGAGTAAGGTTGGGACTTTAATATTCATCAATACCACTTCGGAAACCAAGTCCAGACTTCCACTGCTAGACACTACCGCACCTACTACAGTAGGTCTTTCAGAAGCTGCAATCAAGGCCGCAGCGGCTCCCGTGCTTGCCCCAAAAAATCCTATGATAAATCCATTAGTTTCAAAGTATGTTGTTGTTAGCAGCCAGTCGGTTATTTTTATTAGGCGGTCTGAAAGCAATTTAATGTTAAATTTGTTTTGAATGAGGCCTGGGAGTTTGCATCTTATCTTCTCTGTTCTTATATCAGTTTCCTCCTCCTCCTTTGAAAGAAGATCAACTAGTAAAGTAGCAAGTCCTTCTTTATTCAAAGCTTGGGCAATAAATCTATATTGACGACTATGACGAGTATCGCTACTCCCAAGAGCAAATATAATTATACCCTTGATGAAGCCCATATTATCTGGCATGGTTAGATTCCCTTCTAGTATTGTAGATGCTATTGCCTTATTACTTGCAGTTTGAACTGGGATTCTTACTACATCCTCTATTCGATTATGCTTTGGATGCATTTCTGTCAACTCTACCCCTTATGCTTGTCACAAATAGTGGTGTAACCATGGAGCATTCCGTTATTCTATATGTCATATTAATCACAAGAGGTTTATGATCAGAGAAGTCAAGATGTCTCATATCAAGATGCCTGTTTGCTCTATTATCTTGTTGTTACTTTTCGATACGCCAAGGGAAGAGTATCATGTCATACAAAAATAGTGATCAGTCCCAAAAAGCTTAGAAACCATAGATTCTTGTCACTATACCGCCCATATAGATTGTTCATATTAACATCGTACATCGGCCAGAGTTTCCGGGCCATGTTTGAGACACTTTAGTTCTCATCACTTCCGTCTTCCTCTTCTTGTCGTACTGCTTGTCCAGTTTCACTAGTGGCATTCAAATTCAGATCTACAAATTCAGGCCTGTTAGCGGGAGAGTTACTGCCGGTAGTACAAATCAACTCAAGACTCTTAACTGGCAATATGCATGCCTTGTACTGCTGTCCTGCATTTACTGTGATGTTTGGAAAAGTTGCTACGTACTCTATTATATCTGACTCAGCTGCGGGATTTATGGTGGAAGGAGCAGAAGTATTAAGATCTGGAGATGATGCCTGCAATGTGGAAGTATCCAAAAATTTAACCTTTGATGCTTCTCCATTGTTTACGGTCACTATTGCAACTATATCTCCTTTTGAACTATTTGCCCCAAACATCGTCAAAATGACTTTGAAAACATCTTTTCCTTTACCTGTCTCTGCTTGCGCTGGGCTTGACGCAATAACAGTAACAAACGCAGACGTTAATATTAATGCCAAAAGTAGGGTTGGTGAAACAAAGCTTTTCCTAGTGTATTCCAGATAGGGTACCATATAATATAGTGTACTTGCATGACTAAATAAGTTGTAGCTACAGATGGAACAACAAGATGACTCCTTAATTTAGGATGTAAGGTGTTCCTTTTTGCGGGTCTGTTCCTTGGGCTACAGACAATTATCAGAATATGTCTGTCGAAAATCACGCTTGATATGAACGATTCATCTCGGGTGCCCTACCCCAGACGAGTAATAAGATTATGCCAACTTCATCCTATAAGATTTTGCACATCTTACATCGAGCTAAAAATAACTTCCTCTCTAAATGAGATTAGTTGTAATGCATGCGGAATGTGAAGGCACCAATCCAAATAAAACATGGAGAAATGCAACCATGAGCTCTTAGCTGCAACATCATGAACCAGGGTAGAATTCATCTAGAGATGATAATTAAATTTGAGAATTAGGATCTACTTCCTTCTCATATAATGGTATGATGTCTATCAGTAAGCTACGTCCTTAATTTGTTCTTTATCATACAGGAACTAATCCGGACTTAAAATCAGGACTTACTGATGGGAAAGCAAGAATCTCATCCTTGCTAAACATCTTTCGTAGCTCATGTATTCGGTCTACGGCTACCCTGTTGGAAAAGTCTTCTGGCATAAAGTAGATCCTTTTTAAAAGTCCTAAAATTTCTCGCAAGCTAGGACTAGCCTCATCCAGTTTCTCATACGATTCTGTAACAACGGCCTTGCCTATTTCATTGTTCTGTTTGGTGATATCACTCTTAGGTATAGCTGTAACAACTGATGCTCTGTCGCGAAAGCTTATAGGAACGCTGCTGTAATCAACGGGGATTTCCTTAATATAATGAAATCTAAGAATATCTTCCCCCTGTTCTCCTTTTCCTTTCTTTCTGCTTATCTGTGTGGGGTGGGTAGCACGTATTCTTGTACCGTCAATTGAGTCTTCCAATCTGGGAGCATCTATTGTAATTTGCATATCCCGTAGAATATCTTGTAACTGTACTTGATTTTGATTTGACCTATCAACCGCATCTTTTAGAACTTTTTCTTTTTCTTTTTCTGTAATCAGTTCTTTTTTCTGTGTCATAATATATCTACTTTGGGAATACATTGTTAGGTATTGCTCTTATCCATTTGCTTACTTTTATAGAAGTATAGGGGTTCTGAATTTACTCACAGTCCCAATTGAAACCAATTTCCCGTAATTATATTCAGAAGTGTCATAAACATTCGACGATATGGACCAAACTAGTCAGGCGCAATACTTAAGATAGGAAGATATCGAGTATTTGAGAGTGAAAACACATTCGACATGAGTTTCTGTGAAACCTTGTCCGTTCATTTCAGTCCTCTCGCCCATCACAAAACGGAAATCCTACATCATCTATATCGCAATTGTCATCATCAACATTATTAGATTCTACCTCTAATTGTTGCCCATCACAAAACGGAAATCCTACATCATCTATATCGCAATTGTCATCATCGCCATCAATTTGTACCAGATCGTCTAGATCTGGTGTTGGTAAACTAGGAATTGACGGTATTGTGGGTATTGATACTTCGGATGGAATATCAATAAATGAATCAATCTCTGATTCTTCGTCTCCTGATCGTTCCTCATCCTCGTAATTATCTCTATCATTAATAACTTCCAGATTGCTATCTATACTGTCCTTATCTTCGTATAGTGGGTCTTGACTTTCATCCTCGTTTTGATCACTATCTTCTAAATCATTTTCAGATGTACTATCTTTTTCTCCTGATCGTTCCTCATCCTCGTAATTATCTCTATCATTAATTACCTCCAGATTGCTATCGATACTGTTCTTATCTTCATATAGTGGGTCTTGACTTTCATCCTCGTTTTGATCACTATCTTCTAAATCATTTTCAGATGTACTATCTTCTTCATCTTCCTCTCGATTATTTTCATTAATCGAAAAGAGTTCCGTATTTCCATTATTTGTATCATCATTATCTTGATCGTCTTCTATAAATTCAAAGTCACTTTCACCGCTTTTCTCCTCCTTTTCTTTATCTTCCTCTTCCCTTTCATCATCATCTTTGTTGTCATTATCTGATCCACTCTCTGAGCCCTCTAAATCCCTAGAAGTTCCATGTCCAGGTGGTGTAATTTCAGCCGTACTAATTGTTGAAATAGAAGATGAAATATTATTCAGATTATTACTGCTGTTTCCT
>JAATVT010000032.1 GCA_014523685.1 Nitrososphaerales archaeon TH5893 | reverse complement strand
GAAGCAGTTGAAAAACATCATGAAAAAATTAATCTAAAGTGTGACTGGATTACACAAGTCGAATCTGCGGCTTGAATAGTTCATCTTGGAAGATTTCTCCTATGTTATTTTTATAATGATTGCATGATATACTAGTTGAAGCGACAGTCTTTAACTCCAAATCAATATCGGGTCTACTCATAAGGAGGATCAAAGATAATATGTCATTAAATGTTTGTACATTATTGTTACATTATTGTTATGACCACAAATGACTTCCGGCTATTTTATAGAGCCCTACAGAACTTGACTGCAAGTCAACTAACCAATAAAGCAAAGTTTAAGAAAATCTGATTTGTAGTATTTCTTTCCTCAATATTCTCATAGTATATGATACGATTACACAGATATACTCTCAATATCGAGTCTATTTAAATAGATATGAAGAGGATCCATCTTTTAACATATATTGCAACGATATCTGCTATTCTCACTATGGGTGCTGTCTTTCACGTCGAAGCTGGCTTAGCTTTTGCTCAAACCCAACAAAACTTGAATGCTACCAGTGTCTATGATTCGGGTCAAATGATTCTAGGAAATAATGTAAAACACTTAGTTGTAGTGATTCCAAATGAAGGACATCATGGCCCAGGTGAAGAAGACGAATCAAGGTTTATTGCTCAGCCCTTCCTTCCACAAAATGCTATTGTAGAACCCGGAACCCAGGTAGCTTGGTTTAATGGAGATGTTGGCCATGAACATAATATTGTTGTAAATGATCCTAATGGGATTCAAGTTTTTGAAACAGGCGAATTTACGGAGTTAACAGCTTCCAGACCCATTATGTTAAACAATACAGGTGATTATGAGTACGCAGACACAATAGAGTATGAAGGGGGATTCGTGATGACAGGGACCATAAGAGTCGTTGATCAGAATGCTACCTCAGCTCCGGCTGGTACATTTGATACAGTTGGAGCATTAATGATACCTTCTATGGATGTTCAAAACATAGTTGCAAGTATCAAAGATGCTGGGTTTGGAATAGATAGTATGCATAACTTCAAAGATTTACGTGGAGGCCAATCAGATACTGGGGACGAACAAACATTAGTAATATGGACTTCTAATGGAATGGATTTGAATGAGGTGGCTTCAAAATTGCAAGCTATATCAGAACCCCTACCATATGAATAGATCGCGATGATTTTTAATCCAAACGGTATAGGATAGAGGTACGCGATAAGACTCTAGGGGGGAATAATAGCACATCTCCCCAATATCCATTTCATTAGTTTCGTTCTGCCTTTGGGTTATTACACTAATGGTTTTTACTAAAGCCATAATGATAGCAATAAGCACTGCTGCATATCGGCCTAACATACAATGATGATCACAGGATTCCATAAATATATTATAGGAAATCATTCAGTTGTGTTAAGTCCTCTATTAAGTATATGCTCTTCCCTACTGCCGTTTATAATGTGACTTAACCGATGTTCGATATTTTTGATAAAAATAAAAAAAAGGAGTGAAAGCAGTTATGACTCATTGGTCGACAACTTGCTTATTCTTCTTCAGACCCACACGCCTGCTCGCCTACACCGGCTTTGATCAGGTTCTGGGCACAGTTGAAGTTGAGTGAGTCGCCACTTCCCACGTTCTTTTGTTTCACTGATTGGTCTGTGCTGGTTTCACTTTCGTCACCGTCACCAGCGTATGCTGCCATTGGTGTTGTTGAGAATATTCCCGTCAATGCGGCTGCGGTTATGATAGCTGCAATCGCTAAAATCTTTTGATTCATGCGTACCATACCTATTATGTGAGATTATATCTCAGTTGAGAAGCTAATTGCTATAGTGAGAAGGGTGATTCATCGCATAGTTTCACCCTCCCTTATATTATAGTGAAGATGCTGGGGCTAGATTAGAACTATAATACATAAACTAGAAAAGGTACTAGCATTAGTTTTCACAGTTCCATTTATTCGACCCTTATGAATGATGTTCAATGATGGGCTGGTGGTGTGTCTGGGTATCATACGCGTATACTAACTACGTATGCTTATTGATAGATAATATTAAACACTATCATAACGTTATCTATGACTTCCTCCCACTTTCATGCCAGTTCAGATTGTAAAACTTGGATTCTATTTCCAGTACCTTGTTCTTTTTTGCTATTATTTTTAAGTTCTTTAAAGGTCACGATAGAGTTTGATTTCACCATAACTAAACCAGTGAGCTTGCAGACTCATCATTGAGTAGGACGATGACTTTCAATGGTTGGTTGTCCTGGTTTGTATGTTATTGAGATTCTCTGCCCTTGATCATATGGACAATTAGAAATCTTTCTTGGAATATCATCAGAAGCCTGGACTACACATGCATCTGCTTGTTTGATTTCCACCACGCCTTCATCCGTTGTGCTTGGACTAAAGATATTAGTTGCAGAAGTCCCTAAAATGGCAAATACAATTACTATACCAGCAATAATAAAAATAATTGCCATTTTTGCAGGTGAACTTGTAAAACTCATTTATTACTTGTGTACGCCTCTTGTTATTTTAAAGTTATTACAATATAAATGATTTTTATGAAATTTCATTTAGGACATTTAAGGACAAGAAAAAACAGTATTCCGATGAAAGACTCTCCTTTAATCTCAAAACCGATGATACGCTCGGTTAATCATGATTTGTGCTAATTTCGAAACCCTACTGTCACAGATACATCCACTCAGGCTCCTTATACCGACTTATCATGAGCATAAAATATTATTATTGCGCTACCCATTACTATCGATGACTTTACGCCTCCAAATCTATCTGGTTTCGTACTTCATGATTATGATCATAAACTTTGCTAGTTTATCAAATACAACTAGTATAATGATCGCATATGCAACTGGAAATGGCAATAATAGTCATAATATGTGTCTTTTTTCTGTTAACATATGTCTAAATGATCAGTCACAGCAGGAAAAATCGAAAGAAACTGCTGGTTTAGTACATTCGATCGTAGACCAAGTCAATTCTACCAGATTAAAAAATTGGATAGACAATCTGTCCTCATTTCAGACTCGCCACACTAAATCTGATTATGTTGAAGATGTCGCATATTGGCTTAGAAATGAGCTTCAAAGTGTATGTAACGGTAGAGTCTACTTTCACAATTTTACTCAACCAGATCAGGGAAAAAGTTATGGTTTGAAGAATATTATTTGTGATCAAGGTTCAACATCAGTAGACGACAAGAATCATCATCATATTCTAATTTCTGCTCATTACGATAGCCGGATGGGAGATATTAATCAGAGCAATGCAAGAGCTCCAGGGGCTGATGATAACGCTAGTGGGGTAGCTGCAGTTCTAGAACTAGCAAGGGTCCTTTCTAAAGTTGATTTGAAGAATAATATACAATTTGTCTTATTTTCTGGCGAAGAACAAGGTCAGTGGGGATCGGTAGCCTATGTAAAACATCAACAGACCAACAGTACAAAGTTAGACTTAGTATTGAACCTAGATATGGTAGGCTATCCTTCTCTCGGACTAGGTAAAGTAATTGTTGAGTATGATCTAGGAAATAAGATTACAACAAATGACGTATATTCAAAGAACGCCGGGCAGTTCATTTCGCAGATTGACTCAGAATATACAAACTTAGAAGCTTCATTGCGTACACTTGGGAAAACAGACCTGATTCCATTTGAGGCCATAGGTAAAACCGTAATAGGTCTTCATGACGGAGGATCGGAGCTGAATCCTAACTATCATAGTGTATCAGATACCCCAGATACTCTTGACATAGGATATTTGACTTCAGTAACAAAGCTTGCATTGGCTACAATACTAAATCTAGATAAACTTGACATAGGTCAAGTCTATTCCCTGCTCAGTATAACCGCTTTATGAAGGATAAAACTAAAAGACCAACCCCATATCATCCTCATACATCATGTTTTTCATTAAATAATTAGAGTCTTTCTTTCTCTCAATTTCGACCCCCCCAAAACCGCCTAACAAATATGTATCAAAAGGGAAGTCTTTTCAGTTATGAGGTCTATTTGCTATACTTAATACATATTCAATTGGGTAACTAAACAATCCATTTCAAGTTATATTGGTTGTAAATGGCGATGTCAGAGCCAGAAAATTGTGATAGGTATGTAAGTGTGTAAGATTCCAAATTCCAATATATGATCATATATCTAGGACTTTTGTATGTTGATTCGAGCTTTTGAGGAAATTTTTAAATATCCATATTACAGTCAATACAAACCTTTTTGTTGGATTCGAGACCTGTAATTGCTGTCTGAACTCTACCACAGATTGGACAAATAATTGAGATAGTTGTTGCCAAGATTTTCTTGTATGAGACATTCTCAACCGTTAATACTTAGGCATTATGCTTAACTTAACTATAGTTATTACTAAGAAAAGACTACTAGAATTCTTCTCAATTCTAACAGTATACTTGCCGCCTTTGATACTGTCTTGATGATAATGCAAGACTCACTCACCTAGCAACAGTAGAATTCACTGTACAAATAGCTGCCAACGTATTTCGAATCAAAGCTGTCATCTGGATGGCAAAAAACGAGAATCAACCCCCTACCCTACTTGACATAGTATAGAGACACCCCGGGGGTGAAAGTGTGGGAGCACCTATTGAGATCAAGTATGGAGAAATGCAACAAATGATCCCGCAATGCATCAATTACAAGTCGACAGGGAAAGAAGCAGACATCTAGATATTATTATTGACAGAGACTACAATATATTTAATGATTTGTTGGTGTAGGCTGACATGAATCAATGAATCCTAGCAATAGCAGCAATACTAGTGCTAATGACCTACACCAACATTCTATAATGGTTTTTAGAAAATAAAAACACTTCTAAGCTATTGATGTTGAAATGCACAAGGAAGATATTAGCTTCACTTCAAAAAATTATATAATCTTATATGCTTGAAATTCAAAATCTTCTACTGAGGAAGTTATAAAGTATGAGTTACAATAAGTTAACCCCAGAAGAAGAGAGAATTATTGTAGATAAAGCAACGGAAGCTCCTTTCAGTGGTAAGTATGACAATTTTTATGAAGATGGGACGTTTATCTGTCGAAGATGCAATGCGTCTCTATTTTCATCCAAAAGCAAGTTTGATGCGGGATGTGGATGGCCAAGCTTTGATGAAAGCTTCCAAAATGCAATAAAGCGTATACCTGATCCTGATGGAATAAGAACAGAAATACAATGTGAAAATTGTGGTGCGCATCTAGGACATGAATTTCTCGGAGAACATTTGACAGATAAAAACACTCGGGAATGTGTCAATTCATTATCTATACGTTTTATCCCGAAGGGAAAGGAGTTGCCAAAAAAAAATTCATGAATAATAATACTGAAATCGCAACAATCGCCAACGGATGTTTCTGGTGCAGTGAAGCAATCTTTAAAAGACTCAAAGGTATCAAATCTGTTCTACCTGGCTATTCAGGAGGAATAGTGAAAGATCCTTCGTATAATCAAGTATGCACAGGGAAAACCGGGCATGCAGAATCAATTCAGATCGAATTTGATCCGAAAGTTACGCCTTTTGAAAAAATACTTGATATTTTCTGGCATACACACGACCCAACTACTCTTAATAGACAAGGCAACGATGTTGGCACACAATACCGATCTGCAATATTTTATCATAACCAAAAACAAAAAGAGATTGCTGAGAGATCAAAAAAGGAGCTTGAAAAAGAAGGTGTTTACAAAGATCCCATTGTGACAGAAATTACCCCCTTTAGAAATTTTTATGTTGCAGAGGATTATCACAAAAATTACTATGAAAACAATCAAAATGCTCCATATTGCAATTTTATTATTGATCCTAAAGTGAACAAACTGGTTCAGAAATATGGAAATAATGTAAAGGAAGAATATATCAGATAGCTCCTGCTTGAAATTATTGTGAATCATGCACAATCAACTGGAGAATTGCTTATATTATATTGTAGCCAATTATTAATGCCGAAAGTGGCCTTCTTGTTAAACACATTAAAGTTTCTACTATGGATTATTAGACATAATGAACTTGACACAATTAATCTTTACAATTCCATAACACCTTATATCCAAATTGCAACAGGCGGAAATGGTAACATGCTCAACTTTGGATACTGGGGTCATAACAAGAAAACAGAGCACATGAATCCTATGCAGGCACCTATGCAGGCACAGGAAGAATTGTCTGCGCTGATTGGAAAATTTGGTGACTTCCAGTTATCTCACAGAATAATAGATACTGGAAGTGGGTTTTCTGCTCCTGCAGCACAGTGGAAATCAACCTACGATTTTCTTGATATTGTCTGTGTCAATATAAATTCTCAACAATTATCTACTGCAGCAAAGGCATTGGTACCTCCTATTGCAACTACAACAGGGTTTAATATCATTAATGCTAACATTAATAACGGTAATGCAAGCACAGCAGATGCCACAAGACAACCAGTAACTTCTGTAATGTGTGGTAACATTATATCATTAGTAAATGCTACAGCCACAACATTGCCTTTTGCAGATGAATGTGTTGATAGAGTAGTGGCATTAGAATCTGCACAGCATTTCAAGCCACTACAGCATTTTTTCAAAGAATCTGCAAGAATACTGAAGCCAGGAGGATTGCTTATAATTGCAATGCCAGTAATGATTGGTCCTACCGATGGCAAAATTAACTGGAGTTCATTCATACATCAATTTAGAAAACTGGGAATTCTTTATTTTAGCTGGGCATCGGAGCATTATACTCTAGATAGTATTGAGTCATCCCTTAAATCTGAAGGTATTAAAATTGAGGATATCCAGCATATCGGCCATTATGTATACGAACCATTGGCTAATTATTATATTCAAAATAGGAAGTTGCTAAAAAAAACAATCAAGGATAACCTTTCCTCTTATGTCCAGGTCATGTCATTTGAGATTGTTGAAAATATCATTTATAGATCAGCATTGAAAATGAAGAACTTATCACAAAAGGCTGTTATTGATTATGTCTTGATAAAATGTGAGAAAATATAGAGGGCTTACTCTTTTTTTAACCTGACGCACACTTCATTGTTCCAAATATTGTGTCATGTACATCGACAATTAATACTGAAAGGTTTGTCCTTCTTCAAGCTCTCTGCCTTCGACAGCGTTGTGTCGATTTCGGGACGAGGTATTCTTAGACTTTTCTTTCTTTCTATATTCTTTATAGGCCTTACTTGCATATGTTGAAGGTGATTCTATATTGTCTTCAGAACTATTTGTATTACTCAATACGGAACACCTGTTATCTATGAATCACAAAGCTATATAATAGTTAGATTAGATCTTTATATGATATAGATTGGGCGGGGAAGCCCATCTAGTTATCGCAAATTGGTAGCAATTCAATCGTACCATTTTTACAGTTTGGACATTTTATAGCCACATTGGTTCTATAAGAGTGAAAATATGATGATGCACACCATAAACACAATTCACATATCATGAATTTCTTTTGCTTAGTGACCTCATTACTTTGACCAATTAATAATGTTCTATTATTGCGATCCTTATGACCACTCAAATCGTTCTCCATAAGGTATATAACTTCTTTATTTTTAGCTATGGAGAGATTGTTATTGATACTTTTTTTCTTAGTAAACAACGATGAAACATCAATATTGTCTTTAATAAGTATAGACTAACCATGTCAATTAACTAGGTTATCCATCACTTAAATAACAATTTGCCAAACTCGGGTGATAGGTACATTATCTGGTAATACCCATTGACATGCAAAAATGTTTGTGAAAAATTCAAATCTACCAAAAGCTTAAGGGGAAGCTATTATGCTGAGGGCAATAAACGATGTCAAGTATGTGAAGTTTTTATAAAATGGAACGGTAAAAATTGTCCTTGTTGCAGAAGCAATTTGAGGACAAAGCCACGCAATGTACCTAAATTACCTAAATTATCTAAGTTGGACTAATTCAAAAAAATCTAGATTACCACAATTAGAAACTCATAGCGTATAATGGTAGAAATGGGTTAGTGTCCATAATCATTCTTTTTTCTTTCTCCTCTTCCAGAATGCGCTATTCTGGAGTGTACCTTTAATCTCTCTTTATTTTCAAAACCCATTTTGCAATATTTGCATTTGACAGATTTACCCCCGTTATCATGCTTATTACCCTCCTTTTCCATTTTGTTTCTCTTAAAAAATATTAGATTCATTATTTCAATTCTGGTTACAAGAGAAAATTTGATTACTTAACTCATACTTAACTTAGTTAATGGAGTAAGTTTACTAATGCTCCCCCTCTCCTTACCACCGATTGCCATTACCTATGTCGCTAGCAGTATCCGAGTTAGGTTTTCCTGCCTTGCCTCGATATCTGAAGACACGGTAAAAAACAACAGTAATAAGGAAAATATTAAAAATATCTCTTTCCAACCAATTGAGTCTAAAAACCAT
>JAATVT010000031.1 GCA_014523685.1 Nitrososphaerales archaeon TH5893 | reverse complement strand
TGGCTAAAACCCTTATCCGACCTTGATATCGGCAGCAACCTTTGTAACTCGTGCAAGCAAGCATTTAGAGAATTGGAATTTGTAACATCGTGTGAATTTTGTGATATAGGGGTAATGCATAATATTTGTGCAGAAAATCATATTTTAGGTCAGCATAAAGGCGATCTTGAAAAAAAGATAATATTTCAAAGAGAGAGACGATTACATGATTATCAATAACATGTATTGACATTTCTTTAGATTACGTCTTTATCGAAATGATTATACAATCCATAACTACTCTTCTTAAAGTATAACAAATATCGATTGTACCAAGGTTCCCTCCGTAGTAATCGTTCTATCAGTAAAGGCACTACTGGGCACTACTGACTTTTCGGATTAGCCATACTAAACATTTATACATCAAATACATGCCGTTAAATTGCTGTGGTGAATTTCGATTTCTGTTGATGAGGTTGATGCAGCTTTTTGTTTTTCTTGTGGTCACTCTATCGAATATCATAGTATTTCTTTCAACAGTAGAGGGGAATGCTCATTCGAAGATTGCGACTGCCGAAACTATCTAGACCAGGAAATAATTCCTCAACTAGAAGACATAGATCATCAATGAAAAGCAGTTATAGATACATAGTGTGATATAACACGACATTGAAGTTGATGTAAAAGAAGTCAATTGAATTTACAACCTGATGGTGGCGTCTAACTGTAAATGACACGGAACATAGCAGGGCTCGGTACACCATATTACTTTTATAGCATAAGCGGTAATTTTAAGATCGGTCGCATGAAGAGGAAATATGCCGAGAAACCACCGATGATTGTGATTTCCGGATCGTGTCTGAATTTCGATAAAGAGAGACCACGAATAATGGAATTTATAGGAGAACTAGAGTGGGGAGTCCATACCAAGTCAGACTGTGAAGTTTCCTCCACAGGAAAGGCACTTGGTTGGGATTTTTTTCAGATTTACTTTGATCAGACTTTCGTAGAAAAATTGATTGAAGTTTACCCAGATATACAAAAGGAAGAAGGGCATATGCTAGAACAAGAATTTGTGTTCTGGCTATCAAGGCAGCTAAAGAAAAGGAACTTGGAGTATTATCTCAAGTTGGCGGATATCCCCTACGAAAATACCGGCGGATTCAGATTGAATCCAGAATATTACCGCGATGAAAAGGATTTGGAGGACCTACGCTGAAAATATTAGAAATAATGGATATGATGTCTAGTCTTAAAATCTAATCTCTCCAAGATTACCGCATACCGATCCACGACCAGAATTATTCCTTTAGCGGGCAGACAGTTATCTGATTCACAACGGTAAGTTCAGATTCAGATTTCATTTCAAGCTAGTTGGTTGGCCTACTATGAATCTTTCAACTGAAACAAGGTATACAATCGAATCATGATCAAGTTGCAGTAAAAGCAATATGATACAGTTATTAGGTATCGCGTAGCGGTAGCTGTTAGATGAGTCGTAACCCAGACAAGATAACCGACGAGAACATTATGAGATTAATTGATGGGAGAAACTTCGCATTCTTAGCAACCATTAAGAAGGACGGGTCTCCTCAGGTCACACCTACGTGGATAGACAGGGATAAGGATATTATTTTAATAAATACTGCTGAGGGAAGGATAAAACACAAGAATGTTACAAAAGATCCCAGAGTCGCGATATCTCTGGTTGATGATCAAAACCCGTATAGTATGGTTACCATAAGTGGTAGAGTCATAGAACAAACCAACGAGGGTGCAAACGATCATATTGATAAATTAGCAAGAAAATACCTTAAAGCCGAAAAGTATCCAGGTCACTCCCCGGACGTAAAAAGGATAATCTTAAAAATTAAACCTGAAAAAATATTCTTTATACCCCCAAGATATCAACAATACCTTCCTAATTAAAAATCACAAAGAAAATAAAAGAAGAATGAAGTTTTTGATCTGATCTTGTTGTGTAAGGATTTTGAAATCTACATAGATTATTTACAAATAAATAAATGGATGAGCCTCAAAATTAAACTTGCCCAAAGTAGTCATGATGAATTTCAGTGATTAAATAACTTTAATAATAAATCAGATGAAGCCCTTGTAATTGAAAAATATCTTGAAGGGAAGAATAGTGGTTCATTCACATGAAAGTGCTGTTCTGAGATCTAATCCTTTAGATGACCCTTATACTAGGGATGTTGTGGTCTACCTCCCACCTGAGTATTCCCAATCCTACTCTAAAGGATATGTTACTGTCTTCATGTTGGCAGGTTTTGGGGGAAATGGAAGGTCACTCCTAAACTACGATCCTCTAGGAGAGGATATAGAAAGTCGAATGAATAGACTAATCTCCGAAGGAAAATGCGGACCGATGATTTTGGTAATGGTTGATTGCTTTACTAAGTTCGGAGGAAATCAGTACATAAACTCATCTGCTACAGGAATGTACGAAGATTACATTATACAAGAAATCGTACCCTTTGTAGATCAATGCTATAATACGTCATCTCACACTGTTTTGGGAAAATCATCCGGAGGATATGGCGCTCTCATGCTTGGAATGCGTAATCCAGAGGTATTTCAAGGACTTGTAGACCACTCAGGAGACGCAGCTTTTGAATATTGCTACCTCCCTGATTTTCCAAAAGCACTTGAGGCATTTAGAGCTTCAGGCAACAGTCATAGAAAATGGTTCGAGACGTTCTGGGAAAAATCAAACCGCCATAGAAGTGAAGACGCAGTCGCCCTAAACGTACTTGCAATGGCTGCACATTATTCACCGAACCCGAATTCAGAATTGGGAGTAGATTTGCCTTTCAGAGTAGACACGGGGAAGATTCTGGATGACGTATGGAGTCGGTGGCAGGCTTGGGATCCCGCAAGGATTATTAGGAACTACAGTGATAACCTAAAAAAATTAAAACTCATATTCATAGATTGTGGGATAAAAGATGAGTTTAATCTACAATGGGGTGCAAGAATAATACATTCAGCTCTAGATAATATGGATATCAAACATCACTATGAGGAGTTCGATGATGGCCACTCAAATATTAGTTACAGATACGATACTTCACTACCTAAGATTTATTCTGAATTATCTTAAGCTGCGTAAGAATTAGAAAGGAATTGGACTATGGTCCAAATGCTGAATCCTTATTTCTAGCGCTATTAGAGTCTCTTGCCCAGAGCACTGGGTATTATTTTTCCACCAAGTTTGTTTATTTCTTCTCTGAGTGCGTCAAGAACAGTAGCATATCTTGCCTCGACGTGTGAATTATCTTTTCCCTTCGAGACAATTTGTATATTGAGTTTAGGTTTCGATCTGATCTTTCGGTTTCTTGGAACCTTCATTTTGTAACCCTTAGGGTGTGTTTTTAGATATATGTCGTTGGTGGGATAAGAATCAACCAATCCAGACAAAGTGGGAGCAAGCATCGACTCGCTTACGCCGATCGTCTCAAACATTGATTCTACAAGATAATATTTACCGATGGATTTCTTTATTTGTGGAAGTATGGTTCTAGAAAACACGGCTTTCATCTCATTTGGCACCCCCGGTAAACAGAATATCCTTGTTGTTCCGACACCGCTCCTGATGTCTATACATATGGAGGGAGCACTACCTACGGGATTCTGGATTGGGATTGAGCCTTTAGGTATCCTTGCCATCTTAAAGCGGACTTCATTCAGCCTGCTAACATTTCTTACTAAGCGCTGGTTATGCCGGGCATAGCCTCTTCTGAGCATTTTGACAGCGCGATGGTCAAGTATAAGCTCACGTCCCAAGGCTCGACCTAGACCCTGGAGAGTCTTATCATCGTACGTGGGACCTAGTCCCCCTGATACAATTAGCCATCCAGGACTTCTATCAATACACTCATTGAGTACATGTGATATCTCGATTGTTCTATCTCTTACTGTTGTTATTCTCTTTACAATACCTCCGGCACCTGTGATCTTACTTGAAATCCATTGAGCATTTGTATCAACAATAGTACCCGTGAGCAATTCATCTCCAATAGATAACAATTCTACGGTAACCTCTTTATGGCTTGCCTTAGGAATTAATGTTTTTGAGATAGTCATGAAGTCCGCAGTATCGAAAGACAATTCTTTTCATATATTTTTTAGTATTGTTAATATGTAACGATAAATTTGGGAACAAAGTTATCTTCTTAGCTTTTGCGCTGATATGACTTGGAGCAGATTACTATCATTAAGAAAAGTACCACACAACGTCACCAAAGTACATAGCCAGACCAAGAAATCATTTTTGACAAAATCAGGGACAGAGTAGTCTACGTGCACCTTTGTTGTTAGCTTCCTGTATACACCCTTATGTCTGGAAAAAATTCTGAAATTCTTGATTGACTTCTCTTAAGACCTCTATACAATTTACTATTCTTTATCCACTCAGTCTGTGAAACCGATAATGAAGTGCAAGCATAACTGTATGCACTTTCGAGGCTATCGAATTCCTTTTTCTTATACGTCTTATCAAGAAGAGCTTGACGTACTCCCTCTCTTATCTGCCACACCCCTACGGGCATGACATATTCTTCAGGACGGATTTCCCTTAACACTATAACTCCAGCTTTTCGTTTTCTTTTCAGTAGATATTCCGTTACTCCCAATCTCGCAGCAAAGTAGGCTCCCGCTACAGAGGAAGGGTATTCGTGCAAACCACTGGCATCTTCAAAGTCAATGGCAATTCCTAGGTTACCGAATTTGTCAAACCATGCCTCTTGCATTTCGAAGCTCCATATCTGGTCCGGTATTATTATTATAGAATAAAAATTACCGATATGAGAATATTTGTATACTTCAAAATAGTCTACCGATGGATTCAATTCAATGGTTTTGACCAAATGAGATGAGATGCCGCCGTCAACTGCTGATATACTCCATCGAGTCGGCACCAGTTTTCTTTTTTTCCTATATCCTAACATCCCTAGGCTAAATACGCGCTGTATGGTGCTCACGTCTATTCCACTTCTATAAAGTGATATTATCGCACTACTGGCCTGTAGGTCTTTATCATAGTAAACATCTTCTATTCTGTTATCTGCTCTAATCGAGGAAGACGTCTTGAAGCTCTTTAGAGGTGCCACCGGACCAAGGGGTGGAGATTCTGTATCAAGTCCATTTTTCTTTAATTGTTCGATATCTGAAACAGGTCTCTTTTCGAATGTTACCTCACTTTCGATAGATTGTTCAGCCATTGCTAATTCATGTAGGGACTCAATATATCTTCCAGATTGTGTATGGACATCAAAGTCCATGACTCCCCTTACAAGAGATAACCGGTAACCAATTATTTCTTCAATACTTTTACCG
>JAATVT010000222.1 GCA_014523685.1 Nitrososphaerales archaeon TH5893 | reverse complement strand
TGATTTAAGATAATAGAGTATCGGAATGGATGATTAGTCTTAATAACGAACAAGTCTTTTTGATATTTTGATACTAAATCCCATCGCAATGAATAAGGCAACTGAACCGGCTATGACTGTAAAGATCAAGTTTGTTTTGATTACATAATACATTATCAGTGTTATTACGATGGCAGGGACGGATATTATTAAAGCAAGGATAGTGCTTGTTGCAAATAGGCTTATCCGAGTAATCTTTCGCGGGGCGCCTGGCGTGTCTGATTCTATCATTCTAGCGAAATGCTCTTGTTCCATCCGCAGTCTATATAAAAGTATGCAGCACGAAATGCGCAAGAATTTTAGGACAGCCAGGGGGTAAGAGGATTTCATGCGAAACATGTCACAAAACTTGGAACTTGTAATGCACAGAATAAGTTGGTCCAAATGGGCAGAAAGTAATACCCCGTTATCTCCTACGCAATCTCTCAAGGAATGAAGTTGGATTCATATTTTTATCTATATCCCAGCTGTTCGGACGAAACTTTTATGAAGAATTATTAAATATAGATTTTCTTGTTATTCTGTTCTTAATATCAATAAAGTTCACATAACCAATGTTTAAATTAAATATAGTACAAAACATTTTATAGATATTTCATGAGCAACTCCTTAAGAGGCTCAAGACTAGTTTTTAGTGAGCAGGGATTAAAGGATTTCACATCGCCTAGTGAGACATTAAAGTCAATATGGGTTAGTACTGCTCTTGCCTTAATTTTGTCACTCCCTTCATTGGGTATTTTTCTGGGTTTGATTCACTTGACAAACAATGTAATAATAGGTAGTCTAACTGGATTTGCTACCCATTTTATCCTGCTCGCCGTCTCTCCCCGAACTTCAGAGGCCCTGCTGTCCCTGTTTGATTGACCTTGTATGCTTCAAGTCGGGGTCTAGAACAGGATGGCTAACGCTGCGGTAAACTCGGGGCATACCTTGTCGTAATTTTTAGGCAATACTACGGAGCCATGCCAACCTCTAATATGCTGCTGGCTGTTTGTAATCAATACAATTAAAAATCCTGCTGAACAGAACACTATTTCATGAGCAAGGTAAGTATGCCGAGTAAAATCTTTGGCACTGTTCTCTCTCATGGGTTGCGAGGTCGGATGCTCACAAAGAATGAACTTCAGAATCTAGCTGAATCCCGGGATTTAGAAGAATTGGTAACCCGGCTGAAAAACACGATTTATCTCGATGCTTTTGCAAAACTTACAAAGCCGTACACTGCAGAAAAGGTAGAGGGAGCACTAAGAGAATACCTTGTAAATACGCACGCAAAATTAGTTAAAATCGCCGGAGGAGGAGGGATCTTGAATGCATATTTTTTAAAATACATTATTTGGAACTTGAAACTAGTTCTAAAAGGTAAGGCACTTAACAAATCATATGAAGAATTACTCCCGCGCATTAACCTTCGAGCTGAAGAACTCGTAGGTAGACGCGACCTCATTGTTAAGGCTCTTGTAGCCAAGGATCTCGACGAAGCTGTGTCTGCGTTGGCAGGAAGCGAATTTGCAGAAGATGCTGCCAAGGCTGCCGCGGCATACAAGGAAAAGGGCGACCTGCGTTTGTTTGATACTTACTTGGACCATGTCTTTTACAAAGCTTTAGACAGAGCTATGGTTACAGAAGCTCAATCGCCGGACACAAAGAGGGTCGTTTCAACAGACATAGATTCTTACAATGTTCTTGCAATTCTTAGAGGAAAATACTGGAATCTTAATCCAGCAGAGATAAATGATCTGATCGTAACAACGACTCCGAAGATTACAAGAGAAACTCTTCAGAAAATGATAAACTACGAGAAAATATCAGAAGCATATGGAGAGCTAGCTTCGACTGTATATAAAGAAATAATTCCCCAATCGGCAAAAAATGATATAGATGCTATTATGCAGATTGAGTCTGGATTTGAGGCTATAGGCCTGAGAAGAGTCGTTAGTTCGTTCAGAACAATGTTCAGTGTTTCTATCATGCTCTCAGCGTTGAAGTTATTAATGGTCGAAATAAGAAACCTATGTGCTATCACAACTGGTGTAGAGCAGAAGGTTTCAACAGATGCCATCATTTCGAATCTAGTAAGACCAGAATGACCTACGTCTCCTATGTTCTCGGAAGAAGACTATAAGTTATACCCTTTGAACCTAGTTATGAACTTGAAATAGCCCTCTTTCATAGTGGGGCAAGAATATGAGATAGCTATCGAGCCACCTGTTTTAAGTCTTCGTACTTCTTATTATTAACTGAGGGCTTTGAAACAATATCGTTTTTCCAGATTAAGTTGGTGTAAAGCATCTTTGGAATTATCTTCTTGAATTCTATCCCGTCTCCAACATACCATTTAGGAAACCATTCATAAAGATGCAATCTTATTGTCTGAATATATACAATTAGTCCTTCGATCATCATGATGCCTATATTGCCGCCAATCAATACGGCATATCCACCACCCTCTTCAAAAGCGCCATTTACTGTAACTAACAACGCAGAATGAACTAGCAACATTATTCCAAGCCTGGAATAGCTTATGGTATTGGAAAGCATTTCAATTATTCTGACCATTATAACTTCTACAATTATTCCAACCATTCCACCACCTTCATCCCTGCCATGCTTTCGTGCATGTTCCTCCTCTTTCATACCACCAATAATCATCACAATGACGGTGCCTATTATTACCAGAGGTGCCACTTTTGCCACAAGTTCAACAGTAACCCAATCTCCGAAAAGAAATGTCAACCAGGGTACCGGTTCGTCATGTGTTACCCCCGTAATACCGAACATACCAATTATATCATACCCTGAGCCAATAGCCGCCAGTATAATCGCTACCACGGCCAGATACTGCAGGATTGTCGGAATATCCTTTGTCCAAATCAGTAACTTATTCCGTCTTTTAAAATCGGCATGAAGTCTAAGAAAGAACGCCAATAAGATGTGGACTATGCCAATTGCAATTGAAATCTCCAGAATCATGGTCACTTGTGCAAATGTAAGCTCAGACACGCTAAGCAATCCTGTAAAAGGTAAGGCTTCAGTCAATTGTGCCAATACGACAATCTGTTCGAAATGGAAACCAAACAATTCGCCGGTACCCAAGCCTCCTATGGAAGCCGCAGCTCCACTAGCAGCTAATAAGGTACCCCACGTCCGTATCGATCCATTTCCTTTTTGCCTTAGCAACATGCCAAGTCCAAAAAGCAAGAGACCATGACCCAGGTCTGCAAACATGAAGCCGTAGAAAAGAGGCCAAACAAACGCAATAATGGGTGTTGGATCAACCTCATCGTATCTCGGCAGTCCTTGTGTTTCTGTAATTACCTCAAACGTATTGATATAACGCTTATTTGTTAGGAGAGATGGTAATCTTTCTTCGCTTGATTCTGTATAATTGTCATCGTTGTCACCTGTTTGATCGAATACCGACATAAAGTCCTTCGTTAGGTCCCTAAACTTGTTCTTGTAAGTTTCGGGAATAAATCCTTGAATAATTGCAAAATGCCTAGTTCCAGGGGGTTTTCTTGTCGTTTCTAAGGCTTCTTTCGCGGCCTTGGAAGCCTCGTGTAAGGAGAGTGCCCGAGGCATAATCGATTTCCTGACCTTTTCGAGACTCTTGTTAACCTCTGCCAGCTTTGCCTCCAACTCCTTGATTCGAGCTTGGGCTTCTTTATAGGCTGCACTCGGATTCTGTGGCATATTTAGTGGAATATTTAATGGGTGCACGCCAAAACTTCTTAGAATTTTAGTTATTCGTTCCGAATCCTCAGCTGAGCCGAAGATTAATAATGCTGACTTATTCTCATTTAGTTTTTGTTTATGAACAAAAATATCTCCAAGACTCTTTAGAATTTCAGACTCATCAGAAGAGTTTATCACATAAATGCCAGCAGAGAATAACTTTAATTTTTTGAAAAAAGAAATATCGATGTCAAGTTCTGCTGCCATTTCAAGTGTAGCCGAAATATTCTCGTACTCCTCAAGATCCTTTGATAATTTTGCTTGTTGTTTTAGCAAACTGTTCGGTTCTTCTAATAATAGATTTTTTCTATCTTCCAGTTCACCAACAAAATTCTGTAATCCGTCTATATTGTAATCAGTAGTTTCTTTGGGAGCGCCTTTGAACATGGTATACATTACTCCAATCTCAAGCGGTATTCCCAGTGAACGAACAACCTCGTCAATCTCTTGAAACAACCTTTGTGCTCTTAGTACAAGGTCGTCATAGTAACTATTAGAGAATTCAGAATTATTCTCAGAAGAATGAAACCACTCGAGTTCTGCTAGTTTGCTAACGGCCTCTTGGGTTTCTAGTCGAGGTAAGACCAGGGAAGCTTTAACTAATCTCGCTACTCCCATTTGACATTGCTTTGTCTATCTTCAATTACTTTAAAATCTTGCGCTTATCGCAATACCCAAGATTATTCGATTCTACAGCGAACAACAAAATTGGACATATTTAGTCTGCGACTTTAACCAATGACTTTACACTAAACTACAAAAGCAAGATAAATATTTGTAGGGAGACCCTACGTTACACTTGTTATCATTCTGACCATACTACTGACCAAGGATGATAAACATCATAACTATACCATAGATGGCTATTGATTCAACCATACCCACGATAATAAATACCCTTGATTGCATTTTTGGATTATCACTTATTGCGGCAAGTCCCGCAGCACCTACAAAACCTAGACCTATACCTGCGCCTAACGCCGCTAGACCAAATGCCATTCCTGCACCTATTAGCTTTGATGAGGCAGCAGATTCTGCACCAGCCGGCTCTTCCTGAGCAAAGGCAGGGACGATATGCGTAGGTTGGCTAAATACCACGAACATTCCAGCGGAAATAATGCTAGTCATAATAGCTGCAAGATTAATCGCAGAGGTTCTGTTCCGTTCCGTGTTCATAAACTTTCGAGATAAAATGCCATATTTAATGATAACTACGGACTCCTAATAACTGACTCAAATAAAGATGGAATTCAACCGTTATTATCAAATAATGAGGCTATTGTTCTAGATTCAGATGCAATTATTCTCTATGTCACCAGTTATTTTAAGTGTTATAACTGTACATCTAGCGTAGCCATAGTTATTTTCAAATATGCCGAACCTGAGCGATATGCCAATGATTTTCATGCTGTTTTTTTCTTATCGAGAACTGCTTTTACTTTCTTTAGTCTGACAAAATCTTCTCGCTCTCTTTCCTCGAGAGTTGCCCTAATGAACGATATAGCACTATCGTATTGAGGAATAATAACGTATTCTAAGGCATTGAGCAGTTTCTGTGTTCTCTGTAATTCCTTTGCCAGGCTGAAAATGGCATTTTCATATTAAGCTGCTTTACAGACTT
>JAATVT010000221.1 GCA_014523685.1 Nitrososphaerales archaeon TH5893 | reverse complement strand
TGCAACTCTTATTTTAACTATTGGGCTATAGTAAAACTTAGAATAGAATACATTTCTTCCACTATTATCTCATTTTAGACCATATTCTTGTATATATCCTTAGTAACCGGGCAGTAAAAATCATTCATACACTTCTTTTTAGTTAAGATAATAGAATTGAGTTCTGTTCTTAAGCGATATTGACATGTCTTCCTTTACTCTTATCGTTATCTTTAGAGACGAACTCCAGAAGCATACCAGTTTCCATGAGACGCCTCTTGGAATACTATTATGACATCTTTTTTGTCTACCTTTAGTATATTCATTACATCTTCAGTGATTGCTTCTGCCAACCTACCTTATCTCTTTGAGCTACCACTATACATTGCCACTGTAATTATAGGCATACTAAATTATTGGTAAAAGTCGATTAAAATATTATCAAGAAATAATATACCGTAGTAGCCATTCCTAGTGGAGGAATCTCTCGTTCAGGATACTTAATATTTATTTTAACTTTATCAGGAATATTTGAATGAATAAATTTATTATTATCATTCTCGTTTACAAGGCTAGTTCATGGTTGCGGTTTCTGCTATTCTATGCACTATAGTAAGTACTTATTTGTTTTCATCTGTCTTTGCTCAAATGGATTCTCAACAATACTTTAGTCTAGATGATAACAGCAATAGTACTAATGCTGTAAGAGAAAAAATCGATGTAGTTAGGATTTCAATAGTGGAAGGCGCTCCATCATTGGGGGAAAAGGCATTCGCACCTGATATTACAAATGTCAGTACCGGTTCAAATGTAACTTGGATTAATAACGATTCTCAATTTCACACTATAACTTCTGGAACAGAGCCAGATGATCCAAATGTGGGACAAAAGTTTGATTCAGAAGCCCTATCCCCAAAAGAAACTTTTTCCTATATATCTAATGAAACAGGAACAATTCCATATTTCTGTCAAATACATCCAACTATGAAAGGTAAGCTAATAGTCTCATGATAATAGTCGACCACCTGCTTCAACTTGGGAATACTAAGTTATATGGTTATGAGGTCTAACGGAATGTGATCTTCATATGCAGATTCGAACAGATTTGGGACTAATTTGGGTAATTCTTTAAATATGTAGCTCAAAACCTATCTGTAATGTCAAAAAACAACATCAAACATGAAAATGTATTTGCTGTTTTCGTAATTGCTGCAATACTTGCAATGGCAGCAATTAGTGCCACAGCCATATTGCCCAATGGACTACTATATGCACAAGAAGATGCTCAAGAATTTACCGCGGAGCTATCTGGAGAAGCAGAGGTACCACCTGTTGAGACAGAAGCTTCTGGAGATGCAACTTTTGAGCTCAATTCGGCAGGCGACCAGATGACTTATACAATTGATGTAGAAAATATTGATAGAGTGTTATATGCTCACATACATCAAGGCAGCAGTGACGAAAACGGAGACATTGTAGTAACATTATTCAATCCATCCAGCCCAACAGCAGAGGTAAGCGGAGAATTAGCTAATGGAACCATTACCGCTTCAAGTCTTGAAGGACCATTACAAGGCAAACAAATGTCAGACTTAATCGGACTAATAAATAATGGTACAGCATATGTCAATGTTCATACGGAGGAAAATCCGCCAGGTGAGCTCAGAGGTACGATAGAGGAAGGAGGATCCTAAGCATACACATTTCTAATTTCCTTTTTTCTATCCCAAATTTTTTTGCTGTTATAATGCGGATCTAGACAGATTTCTTTGCACTTCTTTAACACAGATACGCACAGATATGCACTGATCGCATACAAATACAGTTTCATGTCTTGTTCCTGCTGCTTTGGTTGTGTTTGTGGCCGTGGTAACGATACTACAGCATATTAGTATTCTTGAATCGAATTGATGTAAATTATAGTTTTATTGCTACTTGCTGATGTTAGCTAATTGCTCTTTCTTTATACTAGTAGGTGTAGTAGCATTGATCTCATCCTCTTCCTTTTCTTCTTCAATTAGACCACTTGTGCTATTTGCTGGTATTGCAGAACCACTATAATCAGTAGCTTCAGACTGCTGCCCTTCCAACAATGTGATGCCACTTATCAAAAATATTCCTAATGACACCCAAAGAACAATTCCCTTCATACAGAGAGCTAGTTAAAATAATGTATAATAATATTTCTGCGACACTATCCAATTATGTCTATATATATATTATAATCATAATTAATACTGAAATGTCTGACGAATCAGCAAGAGTATTACTTTTTTTTGTAAGTCTATTCTAACAAAAGTAGGACGTTTAAAAGGCCCAACAATGAATGTGTGTAGTACGTTTAGAGTGTCATAATAATATCAGGCAGATTAGAATGTCTAATGTCTAAGTTATTATAGATATTGAATGATCCTAAATTTTGTTGTGCATAGGTTAAGAATAATTATTTCTTTAACACAGTTACTATATGGCGTACATAGATATGATGCAACGAAAGTGATTAGATCATAGGTCGGGTATTCTCTAAAGCTTTAGAGAATAAATATACTGTAAGTCAACAAATGGATATAAACTTCTATTATTGATTATATGTAGATTGAAAACAATAAATAATGATAGGTTATTGTTGGTGTTAGCTCTCATTATTACTATAATAACCGCAAGTTTTTCTTTTTTGGAACCAAATTTATCATACCCTCAAACTTTAGGGGATATAACAAATTTGAGCGCCAATGCAATAGATGCACATGATCCGCAAGTATTTGTGTCTGGATCTAACGTTTATGCATTCTGGATTGACTTTATTACGGGTAATGATGACATGTATTTTAAAAGAAGCATAGATCGTGGAGCTAGCTTTAGTGATACTATTAATCTGAGTAACAACCCAGGAGATTCCTACAATTTTCAGGTCTCATTATCAGGTGATTACATATTTATTGTATGGCAAGATGAGACTTCCGGTGTTAATGGAACTGACGATATATTCTTCAAAAGGAGTACAGATGGTGGAGCTAGCTTTGGCGATATCATAAACTTGAGCAATAATACTGGAGATTCTACTGATCCAGATATTGCCTCTACAAATGATGGTGGCACTTACGTCGTGTGGAGAGACGATACTGCAGGAACAGAGCAAATACTTTTTCAAAGAAGCGTTGATAATGGAGCTAATTTTGAGACAGGATTATCTGAACATCTAACGTTAAGTAACAATACTGTTAAAGATATAGACGCAACTGAACCACAAATTGCTTCAGATAATTCCAATGTATATGTAATCTGGTCACAGGGTAATTTCGATCAGGGTCTTACTGATATATTCTTAAAAAGGAGTACAGATGGTGGAGCTAGCTTTGGCGATATCATAAACTTGAGCAATAATCCTAATAGTCAATCTAGTTTGCCAACTATAGCATTATTGAATAATGACGTTTATACATTATGGGCTGATGGACCATTTAACAATGGTGAAGTCTATTATAGAAACAGCGATGATGGTGGAGCTAGCTTTGGCGATATCATAAACTTGAGTAATGATACTGGAGACTCAATAAGACCTAAAATTGTTACATCTGATTCCAATGTATTCATAATCTGGCAAAATCGGGCAACGGTGGACAATGTATTCTTCAAAAGAAGCATAGATCGTGGAGCTAGCTTTAGCGATACTATTAATCTTAGTAACAGCCAAGGTAATTCGACAAACCCCGAATTCAGTGTGAATAACTCATCGAGCGTGTATACAGTCTGGCAAAATCAGGCAGGTAACAATAAAACACATGATATATTTCTCAAAAGAAGTGACGGAGCTAGCTTTGGCAATATCATAAACTTGAGCAATAACACTGGATACTCTACTGATCCAGACATTGCCTCTACAAATGATGGTAGTACATATGTAGTATGGACAGACAATTTTATGGGGAGAAGCAAAGTGTTCTTTAGAGCGATTGGCTGATCATTTTGCAAGAATTCGTTCGATATTTGATCTATGTTTATCTATCCCAGCAGTACATCCTAAAGATTGAATTATAGTACTTATGATGACGACCCATCTATTATTGTGCTAAGATTCATTATACCAATTGGTGGTATTACTATCAGGCCTATATCGACTCAACTATGACAGAAATCATACTCAGACCATGGCCACCGATAAGAAGAGACAATTTATGCCATGCAATTCTTGTTTCTGGTGTGCCTCATATTATGTAAAGACAATATATCTATAGTAAAATGTCCAATCTGTTTGAATGAGAGAATTTAGATACGACTAATATCCAGCGGCGAATATATTGACGGTTGTGATCGAAGAGAGAAATTATGTCGGAATTGAATTCCTGCTAGACGGATGAAAATTTGATAATGGATGTTATTAGTATAGAGGGTTTTTATTTCTGGCTGATAAATCATAATAGGATTAAAATCTTATTTCAAGAAATAATAATACTGAATAAGTATACTCATTATCCAATTATGAAAGCGTCGTGCCGGTCTGATGGAGCAAATTTAACTGATCTACTACATCCCAATGTTCTACAATTTTATTTTATAGAGATCTGCAGATCTTATGTTCACTCTTTTGTTGGTTCACGATTTTCTACGAAATTCTCCTGTATGTGTCCTACTACCGTTAAGAAATACAACTACAAGATCATTTTCTGCTATTCTCTTTTAGTAAGAACACCATTTTGTCTTTCGTTTTCTAAGCGTTCTTGATTATTGTCTTCTTGATGTATATTGTTGAGGGGATGATCATTTATTGTCTTTCGTCTGGGAAATACTTTCTCGTAGGGTTCCAAAATATTTGTACAAAATTCCATTCCCTTGCGTGTAGGCTTATATAATATTATTCTTCTTTTTCCATATGGCAATTCATTCTTACTGACAAATTCATTTGATTCCAGCTCATCAAGAATAGATTTATGTTTTTTTAAATTTAACCCACAAAAGCTAAGCAGAGTTGTCTGGTTCAACTCGTTATGCTCCATCAATTTTAACATGATATCTTTTACAATGTAAATTCTATCTCTATATGATGATGTTGAACCAGACACTTTGATTTCACTATTATTATTACTATTGGAGTTATTAAGACGGTTGTCATGTGTAAAGTCCCTTGTATAAATGTAAGTTAACTATGTTCATCGATCCATAGGCAAGGTAGTCCTTTATTGTCCTTAGCATAGTAACTACAGACTCTTAGCGGCTTTGTATCTATGGGCAAATATCTTTACATGTCATTTAATTTTGACTTGACTGCGTTTAAGTTTTATGCTTTGAGATAGTCAAAGTGGGTTAAATGGGGAAAGAATACCAGTTCAACAAGTTCAAGCAACATTAAAGTGTGAACGTAGAAATTTTCCCCATAAACTTTATTTTGCTATTGAAATCTTTGTCCGTTCTTATCCTACTCCTGCTGGAGATTGACTTTTTCCTGATTCATTATGATCTAACCTCTTATGCGAATTTAATGTATCAATACTATCAAAACTCTTGCCGCATATCTCACAACGATGTTGTTTAGGCTTGCTTCCAGATCCTGTTGATGACGAAGGGGCGCTAGCCATTGTCTACAAATATAGTGTCTTACTTAAATTATTTTTTGATAGGTGTATGTCAAATAGTTACTTATTCCTTGCTGCATTGACAGGAAGATACACCAAAACCTAGATTGAGATTTATGATAAATCATAATCCAGCTGAATGAACATTTATGTTAAAAGATTACAAATTCATAGTTAGGAATTAACTCTGGTCCATACATCATTAGTCTGTATTATGGGCTGAATATGGTACTAACAGAAGACGGTCCATAGTACGGATCTAAGCTGGTCTGCACTAATTCACGCCGTTCAATATCATGATCTCTTTCTGCTATATTATAACGTCAGAGTACCTTCAATATTCTGTCAGTGAATCTTTGGATAGGATTCTTTATCCTCTTATAACTATACATTTTTTCCCATAGATGTTTATAAAGTGGCATACTTATACCATGATATGCCAACAATAGTTCATTTTGAAGTACCTACAGATGATGTTGAAAGGTCGAAGAAATTTTATAGTGATTTGTTCGGATGGAAGATAGAAAAATGGTCTGGATCAACTGGTATTGGTATGGAATACTGGACGATAACCACTACAGATGAGAAAGGAAATAAAGCACTAGGCGGTGGAATGATGAAAAGACAAGGTCCACAACAACCGATTATCAATTATATAAATGTAAAATCAGTGGACGAGTATTCTTCCAAAGTACAGCAATTGGGAGGCAAAGTCCATGTTCCTAAAATGGCAGTACCGGGAATGGGATACTTGGCAGTCTGTCTTGATACAGAAAATAATGCTTTTGGAATATGGGAAACTAATGAAAATGCGAAGTAAATAACTGATTCTTCTTATTTTTGAATCTCCAGTTACCATGGACGAGAATGTGATATTTGTTGAATTAATCAAGCTGCATTCTAGTGTAGCCCAATTAGTATCATGCTAAGATTTTATTCATGGTAAATGAATTCATTTATTGTTTATTTCAAGTAGTTCTTTATGTCGAAAGCAGTTAGTTACATGATCATTAACAAGACCAACCGCTTGCATCATTGCATAGCATATAGTAGATCCAACAAAACTAAACCCTTTTGTCTTAAGATCTTTGCTTAAATTATCTGATTCTGCAGATCTTACAGGGACTTGTTGATAATTCTTAAAGAAGTTGTGTTTGGTTCTTCCGCCTTCAACAAATCTCCAGATGTAATTATCAAAGCTGCCAAATTCATGCTGCACCTTGATGAATGCTCTAGCATTTGTAATGGCAGATTGAATCTTTAATCTATTTCTTACAATATTTGTATTGGGAGAATATAGTAACTCATCTATAGTATGTATTCCGAATTCTGCCACTCTTTTTACATCAAAATTATTAAAAGCTCTTTTGTAATCTTGACGTTTCTTTAAAATAGTTGACCAACTTAATCCTGCTTGAGCACCTTCTAAAACTAGGAATTCAAATAGTTTTGTATCTTGATGCACTGGAACTCCCCATTCAGTGTCATGATATAGCTGCATTTCTGGATATTTGTTATCAGCCCATGAGCATCTGTTAACGCTATTTTTGTTCATACTGTTTAGGACCTTAAGTGGTCAATCTACATCAGAAGACAAAATGATCCTATAAAAGGATCGGGTTTTCATTTTAAATGAGTTTTGACAAAATATTAAAAATGAGATCATTTAAATGAATATAGTCTTGAAAATGCAGTAGTTGATTGTATTATGGGATAGGGAAAGTTACTTTACAGTGACTAGTGTAGATTCTGTGATAAATTTGAAACAGAAACTATTGTAAAAATATCCTTTCTATTCAAGTATACCTTCACGTTATTACAGAAAAGCACAAGAACATCCTACTAGAAACAAAGGTGTAATGACCTCTGTTAAACCAATTCCTAATGGTTATCATACGGTTACACCTTACATACTAGTTCAAGGTGCAGACAAACTAATCGATTTTGTCAAAAGAGCGTTTGATGCTAAGGAAACTGAACGGTACTCTACGCCTGATGGTACTATAGGACATGCTGAAGTTAGAATTGGAGATTCATTAATTATGATATCTGAAGCACAAGGAGAAGAATACAAACCTATGGCAGCTGGGATTCATTTGTATGTTGAAGATTGTGATGCTACCTACAAACGCGCTCTGAAAGCTGGAGCGATGTCTATCAGAGAGCCTGAGGATCAGTTTTACGGTGATCGAAATGCAGGTGTGAAGGATCAGTTTGGTAATAAATGGTGGATCGCTACACGCAAAGAAGATTTGTCAAAAGAAGAAATTATCAAGCGAATGGATGATGCTTTGAAACATCAAAAACAGGATCAACATTAGTGGTAAAGAGTTGATTCTAGATTATGAATTTACATGACGTCTGCGATAGGTCTCATAAGACAAAAACATACAGTGGAATATGCATGCATTCAACTATTTCCAAGTGGATTCTAGTGTTGCTATAATAAAAAGGAGAATAAAAAAGAGAATATCGACGACAAGACTTACTTATATATAATGTCCATCTAAGTATAGTAATTATGGCTAAAAATAGTAATAACGGTACCACTTGGAGACTTGAAGGAGATTACTTTGAAGGATGTAATTGCAAGTCAATTTGTCCTTGTCTATTTAAGCTAGATCCAACTGAAGGAGAATGCAAAGTCGTTGTAGCCTGGCATATAGAGAACGGTTACTTTGGTGGCGATATTAGCCTTAATAATCTAAATGTAGTTTTTGCCATTTATACTCCTGGAAATATGTTTACAGGACCGAAGTGGAAGTTGGCTCTGTATGTAGATGATAAAGCAAGTGAGCAGCAAAAAGATGCATTGACGAAGATTTTTTCCGGACAGGCTGGAGGCTTCTTTGGTGCCGTTGCTAATCATGTTGGCGAAGTAATGGGAATCAAATCTGTTCCGATAGATTTTGCAGTTAATGGTAAGAGACGTAAGTTAGAGATTCCTGCTTTGCTTGAAATCGAAATAGAGGGATTGAGTGGCAGCAATGCAAACGAAGAATCGGTGATAGTCAATCCAGGCTTTACAGTAGCTCCTGGATATAACCCTATTATCTCACGCTCTACTAAACACACATACAATGACCATGGGATAGAATGGGATAATAGTGGACAAAATGGCTTTTATTCCAGATTTAGATATGAACCTTGAATTATTCCGCATCATTTATCTTGTAAAACTATGTTTAATGAATATCAAGCAAGATTAGAAAGAACTAAGATATATTCAGATATATTCAGCTAAGATATATTTAGAAGAATTTTATCTCGATCTTTTGTAAATAAGGTCTATAATGGTTTTTTGGGTATTGGTATTTTCAAGCTCAACTTTTTTTCGTACTCTAACTTAACTTTCAACTCAGAGATTTCTTCATAAATTACAAATATGGTGTCATGATTATGCAGTTGCAGTCAATCTTCTCGACCTTATATTCATTATTGACCTTAAGCTGGTATATATCAGAGCGATCTGCAATACATATCCTCCTATAATCAGAATAATTGCATTGAATGGTTTAGAGAAGCTCATCATCAAGTTAACATGTGGTGGAGCAAGGCTATTACCAATAATAACTAAGGCAGCTATTGGTATACAAGCATAGAGCACTTTATTATATCCCTTCCATATCAAGACAGATAAAGTAGCAAATGATAATTCCAAAATAATTGCCCTATCGATGAATTTGGGATTTCCAAATGGGATTGCAATTAAACCTAGTACAGTAATGAAGATCAAAATGATCAGAGTAGCACGAATATGTGAGTCCATTTAGTGTTTATTTTCCTTATTAAGATTAAAGGGTATCAGTCTATAAAAGCTATGTTAAAATATGACTGACTACTAAAGTTGAACCTACCAATCAACGAATAGACCCTAAACATTAGGATAGGTTCTCTCCTGCCAACAATGTAAACAGAATTCACCACTTTCCTGGAATATTTCTGCTATGTTAGTCTGACAATGATTACATGTTATACTAGGTGAGGATACTATCTTTGATGTTAACTCTAAATCTACATCCGGGTTACTCATAAGGAAGACTAGATGTTATGGTGTCCTCATTAAATGTTTGTACATTATTATTGTGATCACTAATATCTTGCAGATATTCTATAGAGAGGTTTACAAGACTTGACTTGTTGTCAACTAACTAATGAAACAAGGATTAAAAAGTCCCATTTACACCAACTACAGACTGTTCTGCCTTGATTGTAAGTAAGTAATATATTTCAAAGCATCTAATACCTAATACCTATATGATGTGATAAGATGAACTATTAGTGTTTATCAATCAACTAGACAGTTTAATTTTCCACAGACTATGTACTCCAAGTCCTATTAAACCAAGAATAAGAAGTACGGAAGCTAAAGTGGGAAGCATTGACATCATAAGTGGGCTATTTGTTACTTCTTCTATTATAGCCTCATTATCAGAAGAATATGAATAAAATGCTTCAAATACTATTGGAGGAATCACTACAATGCCTATTCCTATACAAAGCATTACGACTGATACGATAGAAGTTATAGCAGTAATAGTAGGTTTGTTCACTTGCTGCTATTGATTACAAGGGCTCTGTAAACTTAACGGTTGGGTGCGCATTAACATCAACTGTCATTTATATCATAAAAGCTAAAATAATAGCAATAAACTAGGAGGTAGTTATAGTCTGTTATCAACCATATGACTTTTATGCAAAAAAATACATCATTAAAAAGATACTTTATTTCTTCATTTACACCCAAAAGGATCATGCTTAAATTGATAACAAACCAACTAAATGCCATGAATATAAAATCAGTTATGCCTACATTCATGCTACTGTTATTGATAATGGGTAGCGGTATGATGATGATTTTGATTACTCCGTTTGATGTCT
>JAATVT010000220.1 GCA_014523685.1 Nitrososphaerales archaeon TH5893 | reverse complement strand
TGATTTATACCCCTGGTGTTGCATTCGTCGCGAAAGAGATAAGTACCAACAAAGAATTGGCTTATGACTATACATCAAAATGGAATAATGTTGCCATTGTTTGTGATGGAACACGAGTACTTGGATTAGGTGAGATTGGCCCAGAAGGAGCAATTCCTGTTATGGAAGGAAAATCTGTATTATTCAAAGCCTTAGGAGGTATCAATGCGTTTCCACTATGTATCGATACCAAGGATAAAGAGGAGATAATTAGAATCGTAAAAGCAATACAGCCAGTATTTGGTGCTGTGAATATAGAGGATATAGAATCACCAAAGGTACTGGAGATTGTAGAAAGACTTCATAAAGAACTCTCAATCCCTGTATTCCATGACGATCAACACGGCACAGCTATAATCACTCTTGCAGGATTAATAAATGCCCTTAAGTTACAGCAAAAGCCAATAGATAGTATAAAAGTAGTCATAGCAGGAGCTGGTTCAGCCGGTTATGGTATATTTAGAATTCTGAATGCTGCAGGATGCAGAAATATTATTGTGACTGATAGTATTGGAGCACTATATGAAAATAGAATTAAGGGTATAGAAAGTCCATATAAGAAAGAAATTGCTGATAAAACCAATCCTACAAAGCTGAGCGGAGGTCTTACTGATGTCCTCAAAGGAACTGATGTATTTATCGGAGTATCAGGTAAGGGCCATCTTATAAGCAAAGACATGGTACGCTCAATGAATCATGACCCAATTGTATTTGCACTGAGCAATCCTGACCCAGAGATTCTACCTTCCGACGCATTGGAAGGAGGGGCAAGAATCGTAGCCACTGGTAGGTCAGATTTTGCAAACCAGATTAATAACGCAGTAGTATTTCCGTCAATATTAAGGGCTTTATTAGACCTTAGAGTTAATACCTTAAGCGAAGACATTCTTGTATCTGTTGCAACTGCTATTGCGGATATAATAGATAGTGATCATTTGAAATATGATTATATAATACCTAAAGTAGATGATCCTCGTATTATCCAAATAGTTACTGATACATTAAAGAATGCAATTCAAAGGCATATCGATACGAAAAGATGAATTTTAGGATGGCCTTCTTTAACAATGGTAACAAACCGAGTTAACGATTTGGAAAAAGCCTACTTCAAAGTAGTTGGCATGTATTGTTCGTCGTGCAAGTCTATTATCGAAAAACAACTCAAAGGTGAAAGAGGGATCAGAAGAATAGATGTGGACTTTATGACTAACAGTGTTATTCTCAAATTCGATCCTTCAATTATGACAAAAGAAGAAATTAAGGATCGGTTAGAAAAGTCCGGGTATAATTTCATAAGAATTGCAAGCTAGATAATACTAGATGCGAATTTCGAATCGAACCCACAAGTGGTGTCATGATGAGGTCTTGGATACGAAGACCTCTTTAACATCCTTTTCCGAATAATTTTCTTGTTCCTTATGTCCTAACTTTTCTTTTCTTTCACCTACAAACCTCGGTTTATATCTTCCAAGCAATATCGAATTGCTGACAACTGTTACGGAGCTCATCGCCATTGCTAAAGCAGCAAGCATAGGAAGCCAACCAAATATCACAATACCAAAGAAGGGCACCAATATGCCACCTGCTATTGGGATCAGTCCTGCATTATAAGCAAAGGCCCAGAAAAGATTTTGCTTTATCTTGGATACTGTTTTTTTTCCCAAGTCAAGTGCTGTAACAACATCTCTAATATCGTCTTTTATCAGTATTATTCCACCAGTTTCCTTGGCAACGTCTGTACCAGAGCCTATCGCAATTCCTAGATCTGCTCGCGCTAACGCAGGTGCGTCGTTAATTCCGTCTCCAACCATTGCTACTGCCTCCTTTTTTCCTAACTCAGATTTCAAACTAGATATTACTTTTTCCTTTTCTTGTGGTAACACCTGTGATATGATCCTGTCAATTCCAAGCTTAGATCCAACTGCTCTAGCAGTTCTTTCGTTATCTCCTGTAAGCATTACTAACTCTATACCCATTGACTTGAGCGAATCGGTTGCTTGTCTGGCATTATCTTTTATAGTATCTGCAATGGCAATTATTCCTGCAAGTCTGTTATCAATTGCAATAAGAGAGGCTGTTTTTCCTTGATTCTCAAGACCTGAAAGAGTCGTATTAACATCTGCATTGACGAGAATATTATTCTCCTGCATTAACTTTCTGTTTCCAATAAGGATAGTATGATCTGCATATATTGCTCTAAGCCCCCTACCAGATACTGCTTCAAATGATTCCGGATTTGATACCATTATACCTTTTTCCTTTGCTTTATTGACAACGGCCCTACCCAAAGGATGCTCTGACCCAGACTCTGCAATGGCTGTTAAGCGAAGTATTTCGTCTTCCCCAAATTCAGATATATCAATTAAGTCGGTCACGGATGGTTTTCCTTTTGTCAAGGTCCCGGTTTTATCAAATACTACCGTCTTGACCTTCTTAGCTATTTCCAAATATTCTCCGCCCTTAAACAATATCCCATATTCGGCCCCTTTTCCAGCGCCCATCATCAAAGCAGCTGGTGTTGCGATACCAAGAGCACATGGACATGCAATAATTATTACAGAGACAAAAGCCAAGAGAGAAAATGTAATCCCTATTTCTCCAACAAAGTACCATCCAAGTCCTACTCCTATTGCTACAGCCAACACAGCAGGTACAAAGTATTTTGCAACTTGGTCTACCAACCTTTGCATTTGTGCCTTACCGGTTCTTGCATCTTCCACTAACGTAATTATTTGAGAAAGAACGGTATCTTGACCTATTTTAGTAGCTTTGGCTTTCAGTAGTCCGCTCTTGTTAATTGTGGCTCCTATTACTTCGTCTCCAATCTTCTTATCTACGGGCATGCTTTCACCAGTTACAGCCGATTCGTCGACAAATGACGATCCCTCTACCACCATCCCATCAGTTGGTAT
The DNA here is from genome assembly GCA_014523685.1 of Nitrososphaerales archaeon TH5893. Taxonomy (GTDB): domain Archaea; phylum Thermoproteota; class Nitrososphaeria; order Nitrososphaerales; family Nitrososphaeraceae; genus TH5893. The sequence continues at coordinate 1,117 of JAATVT010000220.1, read as the reverse complement.
CCTCTCCCCCGGCCTTACAATCATAACATCTCTTTCTCGTACCTGTTCTATTGGAATTTCAATTTCTACATTGGCGCCCCCATTTTCTCTTATAACCTTGGCCATTTTTGGTCTAAGGTCAAGTAATTTTCTTACAGCATCAGAGGCTCTCTCCTTAGTTCTTGTTTCAAGTAATCTTCCAATTAGTATCAGTGTAATAATAATAGCCGCTGTTTCAAAATATACGGATTCAAATGGGAAATAGCTTGGAATTATGGTAACTGTTGCACTATACAAGTAGGCAGCAGTAGTTCCAATCGCAATAAGTGTGTCCATATTGGAGGCTTTAGCCTTAATCCCGTCCCATAGCCCTCTGTAAAATCTCCAACCTATCAAGAATTGTAAGGGAGTGGCAAGCGCCAGCATCACATAATTACCATAATGCATCATGTCCATGGGGAAGAGACTACCAAGCTGTGCTGGGAGCATATGAGGTAAGCTTAAGATTACTATAGGTATTGTAAGAATTATGCTTACGGCAACATGCATTTTGAGCTTCTTTAGTTCTTTTTCAGGTTCTGTAAATTCATCAAGGCACTGATTGCTACAAAAATAATACTCTCTTCCATTTTTGTTGTATTTAATGGATTCAGGCTTTTCCTCAACAAACATCCCACATACGGGGTCTTTGGCCATATTTCTTTGATATGAAGAAACACATGTATAACTGTAGACATTTACAAATGTAAAAAAACAAACAAATGTGAAATCCAAAGAATGTACTGCAATAAGTTACTTTAATTGGTGGTTTTTCTTGTAGTGACTAATCTGGACTTATTATTAAGAGTTTTGACAGAGGTCATTTTGTGAGGTCTCCAGTGAGACAGGCATTCCAATTCGAGAGTCAAATTTGGATCCATTAAACCGTCGAGTGTGGGCTCTATAAAATAAATTAGAACTAATATTATTAATATCTATATAACATATAGCAACAACCAAAGATCTGCAGAAAATGCCCAAATTCAGATTAGGAATGATTCTCAAATCCAAACAGATACTCAATCAGACAATAACTAACAATACGTGACGATATTTACTGATCTATGTGCAGCCAGGCCAGAATTGTGTTATATCCCAT
>JAATVT010000219.1 GCA_014523685.1 Nitrososphaerales archaeon TH5893 | reverse complement strand
TCAATCTTAATCTCTCCTCTATAAAGGGCTTGAATTCTGAGTGCTGGAATAGTGCAGAATAACGAATATTGTTTTGTTTTAATATATTTACAGTTCCCTCCTCTTCTCTGTCTATAACGCATACGACACTTTTCACATTAAATCCCTCAGCATTCACTGCATCAATTGCGTCCTTAATGCTTTGACCCGAAGTCACTACATCGTCTACTATCACGACAGGAGAATCAAGAATTCCTTCAATTTTTTTTTCTAATCCGTGTTTTTTAGGATTCTTTCTTATGAGAAAGCCATTCAATCCATTTCTATCTTTCCAATCCATAGTGCTTTTTATCATTACAGATGTTATTAGCGGTGCGGCTCCAATTTCTAACCCACCCACAGATTTCGGACGATATTTTGATATCTCAGTCAATAACAAGTTCCCAAGTAAGTGAATCCCCTTTGGATGGAAAGCCACTTTTTTAATATCATAATAATAGTCGGTTTCCTTTTCTGAAGATAATTTTACGTGGCGAAATACTATTCCGTATTTCCTTATAAACTCCTTTAGTCTGGGTCTGAGTCTATTTTCTCTCGAAGTCAAGACATTCTCAATCTCCTCAACGCCCATTACATGATGCCTATATATGGGATCCTATAAAGTCTTCGTTCATTTTCTAGAGTTTTTCAATAGGCAATTTCTTTTTCTCTTTTTAGCAATTTATCAACATTGTCAATTCGATAGAATTCATTAACTGCAGGATGAAGCAAAATGAATTTTCGCAGGTGGAATGGTAGCAGCATTCTATTGGATGTCATAGATATTACAGAACACGATGCTATAAATAAAAAATTTAGGATAGGGTAAAAAATCTGCCTATTCCAGTTTATACTACTTGTATCAAAAATGACTCCCCAAGAATAAGATTGATATTATAAGGAAGTATCTCGGTAATAAGGAGATAATTTTGGTAGATAACTTTATCTATTCCTGGTAGCCGGCATGTATCGGTTTGTTTTTGCATCCAGAAGCAATAGGATAGAGGAAATAATACTGATGCATAGTCCACCTTGAATTTCTATTACCTCTATTAGATTCGCATAACGGTACGAAATGGGCATTTTGAGTCAATTCTTATTCACCTAAAATCTCATGTACTCTAATTTTATGTGTAGATTTTTAATGTCCTATTACACAATGTAATAACGCTGAGGAAAGCAGTGGGATTTGCAAACCTGCAGAATTACAATACGGGTTAGGGCCAACTTGATACGGTTAAAGATGTGAGAGTTCAAAAATCAAGCAAACGACATAAAATTTTCATATCTAGGTGTTCTCCGGGACGATACGCGATACAACTGACTAATGGTAAGTCGCAAAAGTCGTACCATGGTGTGATGGTAGAATTACATAGATTCAGTAGAAGTCTTGCGTTTGATAGAATCTGTTTTCAGTAATGAGGACTCAATATTGTATCGATTAACAGATATTTTTCTTCGCGTGATTTGTAATTTGGATCTAATATTACACGCTGGTACACAAGGCATATAATTACGTATGCGAAGCAACTTTTGTAACGGCTGGGTTCAAATAATAAACAGAAGATGTAGTGTAGGCTTTCCTTAAATTATCTTCTAGATACGGGGATACTCGCTAAGCGATTTATCTTGCAAATAATTCTTTATTTTTCTCTGGAAACTGAAATTTCTATGGTAGACACATTCCTAGTTCTTCCATCGTCTGATTTAACTACATCCGAGCCGATTTTTACCTGACTTATTTTATATCCCAATGTATCCATTCTTTTCACAATTATCTGGGCAACATCCACTGCCCTTGTTATACTTTTTCCTCTCGCTTTAATGATCACTGTTGGCTCATTTGCAAGTTGTACCAAAGTTGCTGTCACGTAAGTCATCAGAGGTTTCTTACCTATGAAAACCTCGTTGCTTGCTTTGAGATCGGTTTTTGCGTTGCCTGTGGACATCTCTGGAGCTTGAACATTGCTGAAATATAATGTTTGTTGACTAATTCTGTCGAAGGATTCAGTCGCAACCAGCATATCGTCTTAATATATTTTCTAGGCGGTCGGGATTTTCAGAGATTTCTTTTTGGGCGGATGCATCCCCAACTTCATAGCAATGCAACATGTCTTGTTCATCCTTATAGAACAAAAAGACTTTGTCCTCATGTATACAATGATACAATTTGTCGACGACCATCTTTTCTATTCTCAGCTTGATACCTCCAGATTCTGACTGAACAGGGGATTCCAATACGATTAATTTATGCACCGGTTGGAGAAAAAAATGTATCCCTTGAAGATTGAAAGAATATTTACATTGATGAAGTAGTCAAGCCAAACTCGAAGATGTCTATCTCAACCAGAAAAGCAGATCTTAATACCTTGCTAATAGCATCTTATGGGTAAGGCATGATATGGATAGTATTTCTAATAGAAATTCTGTCTAAATGTGCAATTTTAAACATTGAAATATGCTTGATTCGTCTCGTACGACTTTATGTGAATTAGTCAAGTCTGTGACTTGCTATATCCATAATCAGGTGCGGTGGTCGGTATGGTGAATTCGATTCTAGGGTCAGGGCAAAAACCTGATGGGAATCAATCTGAGGACTCAGTCAGGCATTAGGCTTTTATCTTGGAATTTGATCAGTGGGGACTAATGCGGTCATTTTGAGTATAAAGTTTCATTCTTTGTTCTAATTGCATTATCGTGATTAGATAGACCCCCAGCCATGGTAAAAACATGACCTCTCCAGCTATCGAATGATAGCCTTCCCATGTTTGAATGTTGGTAGTCACCAAGAGTGGAAAAAAAGACAAGGAAATTATTCGAACTAAATTAACTATAAATGTCCCAAGTGTACCAATAACAAAATAGACTACTCTTCTCTCCAGCGGAATTTGCATTTTGAGGAGGAATGCGAGCATTACTACTGTATAAATTACCAAGCTGTGTACGCCAGCTGACGGCCAAAAGACTCTTAAGGCAAACGGACCGTTTAACCCTGTTAGCACTAAAGAATTACCTTCTGCTATCGCAGGAGTCAATGGTCCTAAATCAATCAGATACCTGTCAACCCAATTGATTATGGCTTCGTCTAATTCCAAGTATAATGGGACTATCATCTGAAGTGGGCCAAGGCTATCATATGGAAAAAAAGCATCTAGGGAAAGGATTATGGCATTTCCTGCCAAATAAATAATAGCCGCAGGAGCAACCGTGTAGAACTTCGTTCCGAATAAAATGAATAGGGATAGGGTAAGGAATGAAACAAGTACAATGAAATCCCACATCCATGTCCATGAATCTGGCAGGACTACATCGTAGAAGCTGGCGGAGGATTTCATAGCTTCCCGAAATCCAAATGACTCAATGGACACGAAGTAAAAAATGGTGATAAGGGATAATATGAAGACAATAAATAGTCTCTTATGGCTTGTACAAGTTTTTGGAGTGCTAAGAATCTCAAATACGATAAAGATCAGTGCAAACAGGAATCCACCCCTGCCTTCATTCCAAGACATGGTGAATGAAGCAGGATTCGAAATGAATGCAATGGTAATGGGTGCAGTTAATAAGATAATTGTAAGGATTCTTGAGCCTACAAGCAAGGATCCAACATACATGGTTATGTTTGAAAGTGATTTGACATTTAATCACTTCTCCCCATTTCCCAGTAAATAATAGAGATCCAATTTTTCAATATACTTATAATCCTTGAGCTTCGACAGGATCCATGACGATGATAGTATTAGTTGAATGGAAGAAACCTAATGGGGCTCAAGTTTAAGATTCAAATGGAGATTAAGAATAGCCTAATTTTTGATTTTTGGGCTCAACCAAGCAGTCAATTAGGTAGATTATCATTGATCGCATTTTAAACCGCTCGTAATTTTTCATTGTAATGTCTCAACCCTCTTGATACTGGCTCTTGCTATAAGTTTAGCAATTCGAATTGGTTCTGGAATTGAACCTTGTAGTGTAAAATAATTCAGCAAAACTATTGAGTCAGAAAGGGTCAACCCCCATTGGCGTACAAATAAGGCTTTCCCGGTTCGAAGTATAACTCGCTGTCTTTTTCCTATATTTTGATATTGCTCGAGCTTCGATTGCCAGCTATCTGGGAAGACCTTCCTAATGGTATGAGCCACCCCTCTGGAGTCATTAAACGTTAGAGCAATTACTGGAATGCCTGTGGAACGATAGACCTTGTTACCATCCACTATATTGAACATGCTTATGATTATTCCTCCTAAGAAAATACAATTTATATCATTCCTGTGCATATTTCTGCACATCGAAATTATGTTCTGAGTCGAATCATCTCCTCTTATAGTTGATTTTGAGATCCCAACTCCATCTATAATCAAATCACGTCTCATTACTACTCCGGCTAGGATTGCGTGTTTGCAAGATATCTTGAAACTCTCTGCTATTGCTAATGCTCTTAGCCCTTTCTTTTCGAAGTGCAATTGACTCGTCATTTCTGACCCCGGAAATGATTTTAAGTGATAAATCATAAATCTGGTCTAATTGATTATTTAACTATTTATTGGCATAAATCATCATACTAATGATTGATTTTATACCATACCTCCGCATTTGAGTCTGCCGGTTAATTTCGTTAGGATTACACCTTAACAGGATTGGGAGGATATAGCCCCAGAACCAGCAAAAGGTGAAAGAAATTTTGAATCTAGTCGGTTGTCTACGCTATTATTCGCGTCAAGGAGGACTAAAAATTGGTCTGCTCTTGGAGGGCAAAAACAAAACGCGAACCTTGAAAGTCCGTTGTTCCTACCTTTTCCCAGTTAATGGCATAACTATGTGTAACTTGCTTCCCCATAATTTTCAAACTATGAGGGAGATCGCAATATAGTCTCTCGATCTTGTTAGGATCCTTGGTCATCAATAGGGAACGCCGTTTCCTCATAAGGTACTTTAATGCCACATTCTTGTGTGTGTGTCCTTCCACACAGATCTTTTCTTGATCTGTATCTATAGTAAATTGTCGCTTTGCCAATCCTAAAGGGCTTTGTATTGGCAGATCTTATGATTTTAAGCGTCAAATTACGTGCGCCATTTCGTCAATAAATTGTGAACAACTGGATTCCGCACCAAAATAGAAAAGATGGTTATCCGACTTTAGAGGCCTTCTTAATGTCCACGAGTCCTCATTATTATTTAGTGGTATGATATAATTCGGCGGCGCGCTCTTAATCTATATCTTGCGCTTTTTTCTGCTGCCTTGAGTGAGGGGGGTCTATTTCCCGTGACCCAATCTTTCTGAAGGGGTTTTCTTGAACGACGAGCATTTTTCGGCAATCTGCTTCCGTTCTTACCAAGATATAGCTTCCCTTTCTTTGTTATCGACCCCATTAGACATTGCCAATTTTTCGATCATATTATTTGTATCTATCGGTCGGTTGAATTGATAGGAACCGGTCATGTAGATAAAAACCACATAATGTGTCTATGTCGAATTAGTATGTATGCCCATTAATCTACTTTGAATTTCACGAAATGTAATACGAATTTTCGCTGATTGCAGTTTGCAGATTCAATTTATTTTGTCTTTCGTCATGAACAACAAAAAGAGTTCTTTCAACATCATACTTTCTTGGTAAAGTTTGCAGAAAAAAATTCAAGGAGGAAATGTCAGTAAATGACTCCTCTTCCAGTATATTCAAATCTATGTCGTAGAATACTAAAATCGCTCTATTTTCCAGTTTTTGTATCTTGGCAATATGCATACAAATTAATTTTTCTTTTCACCTTTAAACATTTAACAGGAAGAGAACGTCGACACACAACATAACTTCATTCTGCTATTTTTTGAGGCTCCCTTTCGGCTATGTCCCACTTTGCCAGCTCTGATGTCAAAGCCTACATTATCCTCCCCCAGCTCCGGCCCCAAAATGAGTCCAGCTATTTTCTTGATATATATCGATGAGTTCATTTATTACATCATCGATTGTCATATCTCGGGTTTTAGATTGAGCAAGTTCATCTAGAACTGCAAATAGACGTCTATACGTATATTCTTGAAGGTCTATCCTCTTTGTCATCTATTATCTATTATATAGCATTTCGTGTTTCAATATATAGCTGCACTCAGATCTCTACTTACCCAATAAAAACCCAAAAATGATGTACTAACGTATTTCTCGTTATCGATGAATGATATATGATGATACCCTCCAATAGTCACAAATCATTATGGCGGAAGATATTTCTCGTATATCTACTGGGACTCTATCAGAATTAGAATTGAAATTGGATGGGGTCGGCCGGATTCGAACCAGCGGCCTCCAGCGCCCAAGGCTGGCATCATACCAAGCTAGACAACGACCCCCTAGTACATTTGATGTTACATGGTATCGTCAGAGGACATAATTTTAAGTTTGTTTGGTCAAGACAATACCTCTATATAGAATTGGGACACACCGATTTTAATGGATTTTCTTGAATGCTATCTCAAGGCAGGAAAGATAGCGTCGGAGCAGCGTGAAAAAACAAGGAGAAAGGATCACGTTGGTTCTACCTTGCTAACGATCTGTGAGTCGATTGAACGGGAAATTCAAGAAAAGGGCGGAATCCCTGCTTTTCCGGTTAATGTTAGTTTAAACGACATTGCGGCTCACTACACGGCCGAACCCAATGATGAAACGATTGTGAGGGAAAATGATGTTCTAAAAATTGACATTGGCGTTCACGTTGAAGGGTATATAGCAGATACTGCAGTAACAGTTTCAAATGATCCTCATCATGATTCTCTGATAAAATCTGCCGAGAACGCACTGAATGAAGCCGTGCGTATATCTAGGGTCAACACCAAAGCCAGCGAAATTGGAAAGCTCATTGAAAACACGATTTCAAACACGGGTTTCAAACCAATTCAGAATCTTAGCGGGCATTCATTAGCACAGTACACGATACACGCAGGTAAGTCGATACCAAATATCAGGACCATAGGTTCTTCCTTCAGTCTTTTATCTAGTCAAGCATACGCTATTGAGCCATTCGTAACGATGAAAGATGGGCAAGGTGTAGTTTTCGAAGGAAATATCCGCAATATTTTCGCCATTATATCTAGAAAACCGGTTAAGGATGAATTTGTCAACGAGTTTCTAACTTATCTTTGGAATAAATTTCGAACTTTACCATTTGCACTAAGATGGATACTAGATCGTTACGAAGAGGGAGAGGCACGCCGCCTGCTCGACATCCTTGTTAAAAAAAGAAATATCCACGCCTATCCAATTTTGATTGAAGGGAAGAATAAGTTCGTAGCTCAAGCTGAACACACAATCGTGCCCTTGGACGGCTCAACAAGTGTGATAACACTTTAGAGGCTCAAGTGGTAGCTGAGGCATACAACAAATCGTCCATTCATCTTCATATCTCTGATTTTTAGCCGAGTAGGCTTAGTAGCATTAAGCGTCACCTAAGTTGTTTCTTCTACTCTCTTCTTAAATGCGTTATTCATTTGTTGAAGACTGTTCTCGATGTCCTTGAAAAGTCTAGCACCAGCAACAAACGATCCAAGGCCCGTAAACAATTCTGAATGCTGGAGGCGGATACGTTCTTCAGAAATCTGAATGAATGTGAATATTCTTTCTCCGTTTAGAAGACCAGGAAGAAAAGACTTTCCCTTCCACCTTAGCTCATGGTTTTCATTGAACACTGTAATAGTTGGCGTGTACGCCCTAACTGTTCCCTTGCTCGTCCTCACACTTATCTTTAATTTTTCGCCTAGCCGAGCCTCACCCGCTATTTGTATTATAATTGGATTCCACTTGCGGAAACTACTAAAATCGGTAAGAATTTTCCATGCAGTAGAAGGAGAAGAGTATATTTCAATCTCAGTTTGTATTTGCTTCAATTCCTCGTTCTCCCATGAGCAGACATTGGAAATTTTGGATGTTGCAGTTCAGGGCTGTCAATGACAAGTACGTTCTGGCCCAGGTATATGGGAATATCGATCAATGGAATCAAACTAAAATCTGGGATTATCCAAACGAGATCTCAGTAAAATGCAAGAGGTACCTAATCCATATGAGGCACTCTACTGGCTCTATTCTCCCTATATCTCCTATATTCTGCATCTATTTGTATAGCTGCTTCAATAATCTTACTCTTCATAGATTTAGATGAATTCAGAAACATCTTAGTATCCTTTGGCAAACAATGTCCACCAATTCCTTCTCTTGGTTCAAGAACATTTACATTCCATTTTGTATTTAGTGAATCTCTCAATTCTGGAAAGTTTATGTTATTTGCCTGACAATATAGATAAAGATCCTCAGCAAATGCTATCTGTAAATATCTATGTGCATTCTCTACAATCTTTGTTAATTCAGCTATCTCTACTTCTGGTACTGGATGCATAGGTATTCCTAGACTGGTTTTCTTAACATTGCTATCGTCTTTCTTATTATTGCCGGCCAAGGATTCGACAGTAGACGTTGCTTCAGAATTATTAACTATTGATGCTGCTGGAGAGCGTCGTATATCATTCGGTCCATCTATTTCATGGGCTAAGTTATTTGGATTGCCATTACCATGATCTCTGACACTCGTTGAAGTCATCGTTGCAGCAGGCAATGTGATTCTAAATCTGTCATCATTTCTAGTAATCTTGTCCATTGATTCTTCTTTTATTTTTGATTTTGTTGAT
>JAATVT010000218.1 GCA_014523685.1 Nitrososphaerales archaeon TH5893 | reverse complement strand
CCTTTTCCCTCTGCATTATTCTCTGCCCAAATTTCACCGTCATGAGCTTCAACTATATGTTTGGAAACAAATAATCCTAATCCTGTCCCTGCAAAAGATTTTGTAGCAAACCTTGTGAACAACCTTGGCAGCATTTCCGAATCAATTCCTTCGCCAGTATCCTTTACACTAACAACAATAGCCTTCTTATTTTCTCCCTTACCACTTTTTCTTTTGACGCTAATAGTTATACTACCTTCTTTTGTAAACTTAATAGCATTATTTAGCAGATTGTAAACTACTTGCGAGATCTTGTACTTATCTGCGTTAACGTAGATATCGGCTTCTGTTTCTGATGCACGGTCATATATTATCTTAAGATTGCTTTTAGTACCGATTGGCAGGAATTGTCTTTTTGCTGACTTAATGTTATCGACAATTATGCTGTTTAAATTAAATAATTCTTTCTCTAACTTTAACGATTGACTTTCTATCAATGAAACACTTAGTACATTATCTGCGAGTTCACTTAGCCGTCTGGCATTTCTTAGTATGATATCAAGGGATTCATTTAACTTTTGTTTGCCACCTATTTTGTCTAGTTCGCCTCCAAAACGAAGTATCTCAGTAATTCCTAAAATAGGTTGTATTGGAGTTCGCAATTCATGTGCAGCGTTGTTAATGAATTCTCGTTGCATTTTACTATATGCTTTTAGCTTCTCATATGTTTCAGTTTGTATCCAAAGACTTTCAAATATAGAGGCGTAAGACAGGGCAATAGCCTTACTATTTGAGTATACAGATGATCCAGCAGCGTGAAGAGAGTCATCTTTACTATCGTCCTTTGTTTCTACTATCATGCATTCTTTTCTATCTATAACCGAAATACTAATTCTGATAGGTATGGTTTCTTCAACCAGCCTAAGGTCTATTTGATGAGGATGGATATTCTCTAATTTTTTTAGGGCTTGGTTAACAATATTATTACTACTATCTTCTAATGATTTAGGCAACAGTATTCTTATTTTTATCTTATTTCTTACTGCTACTTCCTTTATTAATTCTAGAAAGCCCATTTGTAATTGTCTTTGAAAGGCTTTTATTGAAGAAAATAACACCAGGTTTTCTTGTTTTGCAGATTTTAGTAACCTCCAAACTCTAGTTATTGCTGCTTTGGGGTTTTGAATAATTTCTATATCTGCAATTTCGATGCCTCCTTTAATATCTTCAATTCTATCAGCAGCTTCTATTCCGTTATCCCATAGTTGTTCAAACATAGAGTAGAAATGATGAACATAATTGGGATCATGGCTTGTTAAAAGACTTTGAACCATCCTTCCTCCTTCCAATTTTTCGATTGTAGCATTAAGCATCTTATCTGATACTGCAAAATTCATTAGAGATAAATTTTTGACATGTCTTATTTGCATGCCTAAATCTAGAAATGTTTTAATGAGTTCTATATCATCCTTTTCTAATTTTACTCCAACTATGTTGGTAACCCATCTGATGCCATTATGCTCACCTTTCTTATGTTTATCTAGTAATTTTTTGTACGTATTGAAGAATTTATCGTTATCATAGATAATCTGCATTCCTCCAAGGGAACAAACGATTGATATTTCATTAGAAGTCTTAGCCAATAATAGGATGTCATTCCCAATTTCTTCAGCGTTTTCTAATATCCTACTTTTAACAGGTTTTAATGTTAATTCTTTTACCCCTTCCTCTGCGATATTGAGGTTTTCTATCCCTGTTGGCATTGCAACACCGTGCTCTAAATATTAAATAGTGTGTAGATATAAAGCATTATCTGAGCCCGTACCTGAGCTTTATACTCTAATTTCTATCCATATTTTAGCTTTATCAACTATCATTTTCTCATAATTATGAAGGACAATGTTTGAGTGAGATTGCTTCTTGAAGCTAGTATAGTTCTGCAATTTTTTATACAGGACACTTTATATTAATGAATATTTCGATGGCCTTTCAGAATTAAATAAGAAGAAGAATATTTTTTCAAAACTAGTCAAATGAAAGAAACTAGACAAGAATTGTGAATACTGTCAGATTTACTTTAAAGGATAATGAATAGAATAAACGATAAGGATGTTAATCATAAAGTATTATTAGTCATTATTACATTTTTACAATGTCGATCGAAATATGGATAGCTGCGATATTCGTGTCCATGCTTACAAAAATGGTAAGACCATGGAACAATGTAGGGAAGAAGCCAGAAAAAATACAGAGATACTATCCGACGAAATTTTAAAAAAAGGAGAAGTTTCATGGTCAAAAGTATTAGATGTGGCAGACCATGATGAACTAGTCTACAAATTAACTTTAAAATATCTTCGTCAAAGGGGATATGAAATAGGAAATAATAAGGTTCCAAGAGTTAGAAGCCAATGAAAACATTGGCATTGCTGAACATTAGTCCCTATCAAATCGCTTAAATCCATTAAGATTTGTTACGTTCAATGGCAAGATAGTTTTTTCTAGCCCTAGAATGTTTACAATGAAGTAGAAGACAATTAAAAACAGCAGAGATTCCTCACGTTTGATATCCACTTTTGTACTGGTCCATGTTCTTATATTATAAGCAAGGCCACCTGGAGAAATCGAAGAATTTTGACAAAAGATTTGGATATTGTCTCTGGATTTCTTTTGACTTTAATGCCATTTTGAATTTGTCGTATGGAGACACTCGTCTGGGAGACTGATTCTGCTGTAGCCGCCGAAATAGTCATGTAACACATTTAACGTGTAGTCCTATAAAACGATACACTAGTGTATCGGGTTTGGTGGAATGCGAACCAAAATTGACTCGTTTTGTCTACCCAGGAGGATAATAATCGCTAGGTTGTTGATAACTGCTGTCTCAAGTCCTACAGCTTTGAAATATAATTTAATGCATTATGCCTTATATCCTATTAACAGTGCCATCTCAAGCCATTTCCAATAGCAATCTACATCTACAAAACCTATTTCTCTAAGCCAACCTAGTTGTATCTCCATTGGTAATAGTTTATTTGACTTATCTTCAGTCTTTGGGCTATATCCTATGGCATTCAGAAAACGAACGTGAAGTTCAACAGAAGGTGATGCTACATGTTCTAGATTGCAAAAGACTCCTGTTGGATTAAGAATATTGTAGATTTCTTCATAAAGTGCACGCTTGCGTTTATGATCAAGGTGGTGAATAGCAAAACTTGAGACTACTGCATCAAAATAGCCCAAGGAATCAGGTAATGGAAAATTAAAATCATGTTCAACTACTTTGACAGTATTATCATTTGCAAAGTGATCTCGTGCAGCCTTTAGCATGGTTGGAGAAACATCTAATGCTATAGCTTCATTCATGTTAGGTCTGTCTATCTTTAAGAGTTTTAGTAATCGTCCATCTCCCGTACCAAGGTCTAGCACTCTGCTTGCATCTTTAGAAACATGATCGAGTAGAACAGCTTCTCCTTCTGTACGATGTGGAAGATTATCAGCTACATTTAGATATGCCAGAACATGTTGAACAGATGACCACTCTTCTTTTCCTCCACTAGATTTACTCATTCAGATTTCCACAACTCGCAGCTACAGCCTTCAATGGTAATTTCACTGTAGCATATTCTGTGGGATTAGGTCCTTGCATGTTTACGAATCCTAGTGATTTTTGTTATTATTTAGCTTTTTCTTTGTCCAATATATTGGGTTAGCTAGAATTCAATCCATATTTGTCTATTATGCGGTGGGATTAGTGCCGATATCAGTGCTAAAAGTAGGTTCCTACTTACCAGGTAGAGACTAAGCTTTAAAGGTTATCTTGTCCCTTGAGACTTCGAAACATGGGGAAGCAAGGCTTCCTACTTCAATTCGTTATCATGTTGACGAAGAAATTGAAAAAGCTACAGTGAATACAGGATGAACATGACGGAGAATATTATTTAACTTTGTGTTTGTTCGTGCACTTCACACTCGCTAAAGTCCACATCCAGTTCGATGAAATTGATAATAGCATTTTATATGTTAAAGTATATGACAGTAATCAAATGGTTTCTTCGACTTTTGATCCTAATCAGTTTAAAATGGCTCAACGGGAAGGCTGGGACAGTGTTGCAGAAGGATGGAAAGAGTGGTGGGAGCCTATTGAGAAAGGAGCTCAAAAGCTCAGTCAGCGATTAATCGAACTTGCTGATATTAAACCCGGACAAAGAGTTTTAGATGTAGCAACAGGCATTGGAGAACCATCAATTACAGCAGCAAAGGTTGTCGGAACCGGCGGTCATGTTTTGGCTACAGACATTTCAAGACAAATGCTAGCCATTGCAAAAGAACGAGCTATATTCCTGAGATTGCAAGACATAATTGAGTTTAAAGAAAGTGATGCCGAGAATTTAGACCTAGCAAACTCATCGTTTGATGCAGCGCTATGTCGTTGGGGACTAATGTTATTCCCAAATCTAGATGTCGCGATAGGAAAAATATATAGTTCGTTAGTATCAGGTGGGAGATTTGCAGCTGCAGTCTGGGCTGATGCGACTAAAGTCCCAATTATTAGCTTGGCCATCAGAACAATAGGCAGTCAAATACAAATGTCAGCGCCTCCACCAGGAGTTCCAAATCCGTTTAGCCTAGCTGATACAAATAAGCTTGAAAATTCTCTGGCCAGAGCAGGATTCAAAGATATTCATATTGACACAGTAACTGTGACATATGAATTTGAATCAGGGGAAGACTATTGTCGTTACTGTCAAGCAGTTAGTGTTTCTGCCCGTATTGCGTTGTCTAAAGAGACTGAGGAAAGAAAGGAAAACGTCTGGAGAAAAGTGGCAGAAGAAGCAGCACGAAATTATGGAACTGATAATGGACTGATAAAAATGGATAATGAATCCATATGTATAGTCGGAACACGGACATGATGGCAATGCTCCCTTACACTCTATCCATAGGTTTGTAAAGTTCCGCAGGCCACATTCTTATGGTTATTTCCTTGCAATTTCATTCAGATAATGCCTGAACATTCGCTTTGTGATCGCCACAAGCATAGTTTGATTTACACGATCAACAAATCCTATTAAAACCAAGGGACAACTAAATGACAAACCTTAAGCATATTAGCTACTATTTACAGATGTCAGGGAGAATGATACATGGGAATCCCAGTCGTTTTAGAAGACTACTAGTTCAATTCTACTAACTGTACCGACAGGCATCGCTGCGTAATCGTGAATGATCGTACCAGCAGGATCAATTAACTGAAAAATCGCACCAGTAGTAGGAGGAGTCATGACAGCACCGCCATTGAGAAAGATATCCGACAACCTGTTACAGCTTGACGATGACAAGAATCCGACGAAAAGGCGACAGAACCTTGGCAAGATATTATTTGACCAAAGCGGCAAGAATAAGAATCAAAAAATAAGCACACCCTTGGATTAGATTGCTGATGATGAAACTACCTTGTGGTCAAAATCTGGTTTTTAAAAGTATAAGCAGTTCAGCAATTTGCTGAAACGCATATAGGAGAGTATATAACGACGTGTCGATTACAAAAATGCCATTGGTAGTCACTACAAGTATCATTAACAAAAAAACTTATTTGATGACGTTTATTGCTTGGGCCATAATAATGACCGATGTAATCTTTGGCACCTTTTTTGACGTTTTGGGAAAGCCTCTTACTTCTTCTTTTGGTTTAATATTATTTATAGCAATGACTATCACTGTATTTTTTGCAGGTCTGTATGCCCTTAGAGATTATATGGTTGCATTGCGCAAAGACCTTGAGGCTCCTTCGTTTTTTAATAGGCTGTACAAGGCGACACCTATTTTTCTTTATGCACTTTTAGTCATCTTTGGAGCT
>JAATVT010000217.1 GCA_014523685.1 Nitrososphaerales archaeon TH5893 | reverse complement strand
GACGGAATCAACTGTGAACACATTTTCACCAAAGAGTACGAATATCAACCGATCTTCGGGATCGATTACACTAGGACTGTATAGGATATTTGTCTGGAATTCTGAGTACATGCGTTCTAATACACTGCGATAATGGGATTTCGCAACGACTATTGGAATAGCATATTGAATGTACCCTATCATGGCAGCAGGACTACACTGAATAGAGAAATCTAACAAACGTCCCTCCTTCATCCTATTGAGGCGTCTTGTTGTGGACTTTTCAGATATGCCAACTTCTCTTGCAATATCAGATATCTCAGTTCTCGCACCTGATAGGAGCATACATTTTATTATTCTCAAATCCGTTTCGGATAGATCTGTGTATACAGATAGTTCACTAACAGCTATGTTGATAACAGTTGCAGGTGTTAGGGAATCATTTAATGACTTGATAATGTTATTATTTAATGATTTCTTGATGATAAGGGCAGCCACAGAAGTTCTCCCCATATGATGCACATGATAGGCAAGATCTCCAAATTGCTTGACACGTTGGATGACATCATCTTTAGTTATTCCATTGTTAGTTTTTACCAATACAAGAGCAGTTCTATAACCAAAACCTGCAGGATTAACTCTAACTATGAACTTTTCTATGACTCCACTGCGTACCATATTCTTAACCCTTGCCTTTACACTCTTTGAGGTTAAACCAATCTGTGAACCTATACTGTTATAAGATGTTCTACAATCCCTGGCTAAGGTAGAGAGAATAGTAAGATCAATCTTATCAAGTATGAGCCTTTCCATTTATGTCATTCCTTATTGTATTACAACTAGGAATAAGTAATAAGGATGTCTGATCTTGGGAGTTTTCCTTCCCCTAATCATATATTCAATGCTACAGAAGGAATGCCATGCAAAAGATTGAATCTTCTGTAAAAAGTGCAAAGGAAATCGTGATGGAGTATACGCAGGCTACGGAGCGCCGAGACTTTCAATCGGCCAGAGGCTATTTGAGGGATAACCTATCGTACGTGTCGCCTGTTAATTCGTTTGATAGAGCTGAACCATACCTGAAATATAATTTACACCTGTACGAGACTGGGCAGTTAGTCAAATTCGACATCAAGAAGGAGTTCGCAGATAGCAACGATGTCTGCATTCTCCACGAATTGAATTCTCAACTTGTGTGTGTGTGGTATCATGTCGATGATGATGGGAAAATAAGTTCGATTAAGGTGATCTTCGATCCACGACAATTCCTCGCAGGAGCCAAGCAGAAGTAGTCGAAGGTCAAAAAATAGTATTGTTAGTTGCTGGACCAATACTGCAAAGACGTTCTGAAGGCGTCAACAAGTAATCGGTTCTTACCGAATTCCTATTTTTTTAACCGTCTAATTTGTTTCATTTTATTTTATTTTATATGCAATGTCAGATACGACAATTCCTCCCGTCCTGTTTCAACTTTTCTATCTCTGTTATGGTTTTCATTTGTAAAATGGAGTTGATATATATCTCGTTTATTCTCTGAGTATTATGAGAACAAATTTAATTTCAGTGGTTACTACTTTCCGTTAGTTTCATAATGAGATTCATAAAGTGGAACCTGGATAATTTTCTATGGCCGTAATTTATTGTAAGAAATGCGGTGAAATGAATTACCTTACTCTCCACTGGAATTCGTGCATGAAAGCGTTTAAACATCTTAATACATCATACTAATTGTTGTTAAAGATCCTAAACGCAAGTCCAGGTTTTGGCGCGCCACTAAGTGAACAAGAGTTAAAGGATTTCTTAACGACCAAGGTTTTAAATATGCATCTTGGAACAGTAGACGAGAATGGTCAGGCAATTATTCATCCTGTAGGATACTATTACGATCATTCAAGTTACAAGTTCTATATACTAACAGGAAAAGAGTCAAGGAAGACAGATAACCTTAGAAAGAATCAGAACGTTTACTATTGTGTCGACGATCCAGATCCTCCGTATAAAGGGGTACGTGGAAAAGGAACTGCAAGAATACTAGAAGACGTAAACTTCAACATTAGTATCTATGAAAAGATTATGGCCAGATATTGGGGAAGTTTAGAACACCCGATGGCACTCGCACTTCGGGACGAACTGAAGACGGGTGAAGCAATTATCTTGGAGATTAGTCCTAGGTATTTCTCGACTTGGGATTATAGTAAACAGTAAACGTATTTCGCACACATTTGGGATAACACTAGAAAATGGGGAACTTAAAAAACAAGTGTAGTCATAATCTTTGTAGGAGTTGTTACCCTAGTACAGTAAATTAAATGATTTTCTTCTTTCCATTATTGTATCTCTAAAGTTCTTCGCTTTTTAGATTCACATATCTATGGACTTGGTATCAGCACAGGCAATCAAACATGGAAATTTCCAACTATGAATATTTTGTTAGTTGGCTTTCCTTCTGGCCCATTCACCCTCTTACATAAAACAGACTAAAACGGATGCAAGTGGAGCCTTAGAGTTTATTTTGTCAAATAATAAAACCTTGATGGTGAGGCTTAAGAAACTTGACGGTAATTCCTTCGATCAGGTAGTCATTAACGAATAACTACAGATAACTACATTCGGATAATCATATTTAATCGTAGTCTCTCTTATCATTTTACCCTCTCCTTTTAGCTATATTAGTATTTTTTATCATATCTAAACAATCCAGATATAAGCTAGTTGTGAAGATTTAGTAAGGACTTTTAAAAAAAAGGAAAGAAAATGGCTGTGGGCGCCGCGCAGTTTACCCCTCCGCACTTCGAGCCAACTCGTCGTCCACAGGGATTACGGTCACTGTAAACTGGGTGCCGGCATCGTCTGACACGAAAGGCAGCATACCACCGAACTCATTGCCGCCGAGCATTGAGTTTTCGTAGTACGGAGTGAAGACCATCATGTGCGGGTGCCAATGACCAATCCCCGGCCCGAGATCCTGGTCAGCGGACCACATGTAGGCGAATGACACCGTCTGTATCGGCAAATCGCCTTTGGTGTCTGCCGCTTCTATACTTTCGGCGATCTCATCCGGGTTCTTTCCCTGCAATCCTAGCTCGTGGCGCAGCTCGTAATATGGCATCATGGTCTCTGCCGCTACCGGGTTAAAGCAGATTGGCGCACGGAGTGGTGAATAGTAGACGAAGTCAAGGAATGCCTCGGGGGTATATGTTGGAGCAGACCACCCACGCATGACCATGCATACGAAGCCGTTATCACCTTCGATCGCGACTTCAAACCCGGACTCAGAGAATACCTTGATAGTGGCGCGGTCCGAGACATTGGAAGGAGCAGCGCTTCTCGCCAACGCAATCTCAGCGTCCTGCGGCATCATGTACTCGCTGAGCGGCGGATACTGCGTCTGGCCCTGTGCAGAGCTGGGTATAGCTGCAGCGAATAGTATTATTATCGTCGCGCTTGCGACAAGTTTCCAAGGCTTTGCATCAGCAGACAGCGTTCGTGGATGCAGGAGCATTTCCGTTAGGTTTGATTTTATCATCAATTTTACTATACTAAGTATAGTTAATAAATTAGTAAGGGATCAATAGTATAGTTGCAAAAGTTGTTTCCAAAGAAAGGAACCAAAACTCCACCATGTCAGAATGGCTCCTACCTGAAGTGAAGTTTGCTCGATGCCCCATCAAGCCCAGCCTAGGTGTACTAGGTAAAAAGTTGATCAATTAACAATAGAGGGATTAGATGTATCATTATGACCACAGATTTGTTTTGCATGTCAGCAAGCTTAATTTCGCGATATAGCCATTAGGTTTGATTTTGTTATTGTGGCTGCTATCATTATTTTGCTACTCTCCAAAAAGTTTTGCAAGCACTTTAACAGCTATGCTGCTAATCGAATTCGCGAGTAACATCACTTCCAATTGCTACCCTGCACCAAAGATAACAGCTATCTTATCATGTAGTAATTTGTTTCCATGAATCTGTTCATCTGACAGATTTTCGGCAGTCACCTCCATATCCTTCAAATTTGATATCTTCACAGGTACTAGTATACTTAGTATATTATATAAACACAAAAGGGATCATATGTATAGTTAGCTTCGTACCGGGTCTACCTTCAAATCCTTGTTTGCTGTGTGCTACTTGATACTACTTCAAATCCACACCCAAGAAACCAGCTTCATATCGCTTTACTAAAACTTCAGTAAAAATTCCTTGACATAAGTTTAGTTGACGGGATAAGAATTGCTAAAGCTTATGAATCTTTAGGCCATATCTTATTACCTAATAAATTGAAGAATTTATTCGGGGCTAGTGTCTAGAATAAGACTTTGCATACTTAAATGACAATATGTAGATTTCTCATCTGATACCCATCATTATTCTACTTACCTCTGGCTGGGGAAAAATCTCATTTAACGACCTAGGTTTCTTGTCTTCGAAGACGACGTCAGCATGCCATTTGGAACCAAAGGCCGTGATGTGAATAAGGATAGGCAATGTATCTCTACCTTTTTCAGTAAGCCTCCACACCACTATTAATGGCTCCCTTTTGCCTCCAACACATTCGATGTATCCTTCGTCCTCTAGCTCTCTTAGACGCATTGATAAAACCCTTGGCGTAAGACCAGGAATAGAGTCCAAGATTCTATTAAAGCGCACAATCTTGAGGAAACCTATATCTCTAAGAATTAGCATCGTCCATTTCTTACCAAGTACGCCCAAGCTAGTCCTAATTGGACATTGAACAAATTTGACTTGAGGCCAAATGCCGTCTTGTTCCTTATTTGTTTTTTCTTCTTTTAAACTCGTGATGGATTGTCTCAACTATATTTTTATTCTCTTACAAACTTATAAACTATATTTAGTATATTTATACCCAAGGGTTATACAAAAAAAGTCCTCCTATATGTCCTCCTGACTGGTGCAACAGGAACTAAGGGTAATGAAAATGGAAAACATAATCTATGTTATATGGCGTAGCTGAAAAGATCTCCTAATATACTTTTGATCCCTTACTAATTTATGTACTATACTAAGTATACTGATACCTATGAGTAAATCAGTCTTGAAAGAAATGCAGAGAAAGAGTCTAAACTCTTCACCAGATGAAATAGTGACATTTGAAAATGGTAGGGTTGATATCGCAAAAGTTGGAGACACAACCATTGGTAGAGGATATTTTGAACCAGGTTGGAGCTGGGAAAAATCTATAAAACCAATTGCAAAAACAGATAGTTGCCAGCTACCTCATACCCATTATGTTATTTCTGGAAGATTAAAAGTAGCACTGGATGATGGTACCGAAGAGGAGTTTGGAAGCGGTGATGTTGCATACGTTCCACCTGGACATAATTCATGGGTTGTCGGAAATGAACCATTGGTAATATTAGACGTTAGCGGTTTCAAAGGTGAAAAATAGAAATAGCTTTCTGTATTGATGTGCGCACCCCTCAACCCGCATTTGCCATCGTCTTTATCACTGACTCCATGGTCCAATGCCATGAATACTTTCAGCAGTAATGCGGGTAATATATCCCTGTGGCGCTCCATCAGGAGCAAACGTTGTGCCTGGGGCGATATAGATCTGGGCCAGTTGGTTCACCAATTCGGGGGCACCACCCTCGGTAATTCTGGCACGACCATTAATCACAAGATAATTATCTAGTCCATCAGTTTTCCCGCCCGTCACCATTGAGAGTGCAACCCGGGCATCGCGCTGAACATTCTTCAATTTTTGGTAGGGATGTGTGGTCAGGTGACCACAGACAATTTCATCGCCATCAAGACCAACCCAGACGATAGAGACCTGTGGACTGCCATCATTGTTCAGTGTGACAAGATGGGCGAGATGGCCCGCAATCAATGCTTGTCGTACTGTATCAATCAAAATCATAACGATCAGATCCTTTTTTGTATAGTTGATATTTGGTATAAATGAGCCTCCCCAAGGGGAGTAACGCCTTTAATGCTGTTTGCGATAGGACATCTATGAATACGATACTATGGACTTCTATTACTTTGTCATTTTGTCTTTTATCGTACGTTTTCTTTGTGTCTTTGCAATCATCTAACTTTGCTCAAGCTCAAAATTTAACAAATACCATTCAAACTAATAATAGTGCGTTCCAGATCTATATTCCCACAACTATATCTAAAGCAACTCAAGAAATACTAAAAAATTTAACAATGGATAGGTCTACCTTTGTTATGCCAAGCTCAGATGATTTAAAAGGTTGGCAAAAACTAAACCAACAAATCAGTCCTATGTTCATGCAAATGTCACAACCGATTGTGGATCGCTATCAACCAAATATCACAACCACCAAAATGGGAGATGTAAATGTACTTGACATCAAACCAAAAGATTGGAGGGACAACGGGAAAGTTCTAGTATATCTACATGGTGGAGGATACGTATCTTTAGATGCTAATTCTACATTAGCAAATGCTGCAACAGTGGCAAATTCTACTGGACTTAGAGTTATTTCTGTAGACTATAGTTTAGCCCCATTTTCAAAATGGAATCAAACAACTGATGAGGTGGCTTCGGTTATACGAGCATTAAGAGATCAAGGTTATTCTCTTGACAATATTGCAATGTATGGCGATTCAGCTGGAGGTGGTTTAGTAGCTGGTTCAGTACTTAAAATGCGGGATGAAGGGTTAGGTATGCCTGCTGCGTTGGTACTATGGTCACCTTGGACAGATCAAACAGGAATAGGTGATACCTTCTTTACACTGCGAGATGCTGATCCATTTTTAACAAACGATATGGCAAATAAAATGGCTGGTGCATATGCTAATCCATCTGATCAGAAGAATCCGTATGTTTCTCCGGCGTATGGTAATTTCAGTAACGGGTTTCCACCCACCTTAATTCAAGGGGGTACCAAAGAAATGCTCCTTAGTGATTTTGTTCGTTTGTATCAAGCATTGGATCAAGCCGGAATTCCAGTCAAGTTAGACATATATGAAGGCATGCCACATGTGTTTCAAACCTTCTTTCACAATACTACTGAATCTAACATAGCTATAACTAAGACCAGCGATTTCTTAAAGGAACATCTGAATTATTAATAAAGTTGATAATTCGCCGGGACCTAAGAGAACTGGTGGGCAGAAAAAGCAGCTTCGTGCGGCTGTGCAATCGAAGTCATCCGATAGCATTAAAATTAGATAATGATTTCCACATATACCAAGTAGCGATACTTCTGTAAGGTCTCCATGTGCTGGCTATCTCTATCATTTTATCAGGCTTGGGAAGTTCATCAAGCAAGTACGTTCTTTTCATTGCATTTCTCAATCCTAAATCGGTGACCGGTAAGACATCCTCTCTACCAAGACAGAATATCAAAAACATTTCTGCAGTCCATCTACCTATTCCCTTAACTTTTGTTAGTTGGGTTATAACATCCTCATCTGTCATTGCTGGTAGATTGTTCAAGTTCAGCCTACCATCTGCAATATGGGCTGCCAGATCTTTTAGGTAAGCTACTTTCATTCTTGATAGACCAACCTTAGCTCTGAGTTCAACCTCAGAGCTTGAGAGGATTTGGTACGGTTCTGGAATATAACCATCAAAATACTTCAAGAATCTACTATGGATGGTACTTGCAGCCTTTCCAGAAAGCTGCTGATAAATTATTGCTTCTATTAATGATAAATAAGAATCACTCCGTTTCTTTATAGAATAACTTCCAACATTTTTAATAATCTTAGCAAGATGTTGATCAGACCTAGAGAGATATTTTGCATAATCTGTATTCAAATACAATATTCAAAGATGAGAAATGGTATATATTCCTAGATTATGCTTCAGTCAAAATATTAAAGATGCTACCAATTAATATCAATATCCACTCCACACACTATAGTGAAATGACAGTAGGTGTCCTTGAGGTCGAGGGTGATTGAGGCCATTGTCTTGGCGGTACCACTGCCGGTACTGGTGATTAGCATTAATTTTTCACCCTATGATAACAATATAACAAAAACATGGCTAATTTGCTGCTACCACAGTTTTTGAAGATGGATAGATCCATTTCGATAACAGCTTGGTAATGCGAGGCATTAGAACATAAGTCATCAAGAAAATCTCTATGGAAATTGTCACAAATAACCTGATGTAGAACGGAACTTCCCCTGCAACTATATTGACAATTTGGCCAATTGAGACCACAAGTCCAAATACTACAGCTATCATCAAAAGTGCCATCCTAAAACGAGATGGCTGCGGAATTATTGCACCCTTTGGCGGCGAGAACCAAAATTCTAGGCCAGTATATTTTTTCCAAACAGCATCTGCTTCAACATAATCTACCACTTCGCGCAGGTACTTGGAACGCAATTCTGATTCTTCAAATTTACGCAAATTATCGACAGTGTCAAATCTAAAAATACTTGTGTATTCCGTCGACCCAGGCGACGGCTTCTGGATCGTTGCACCGATATATCCTTTCATAGACTTGGATTCGTTCAGAAGCCTCCTAAGCCAATCTTCATATTGCGACTCACGACCCCGTTTAACTTTGCGAGTAACAACCACGGTGACAGTTTCATTGAGGTTGTTCATTAAGGACACTTACAATTTTTAAAGGGATTCATTCACCAAGAGAATCAATAACAAATTTAGCGACCTCGGCTCCAGAATGTTGCTGCTGGCCAGTTATAAGATTACCATCTTTTATTGCAAATGGTTCAAATGAAGCTGCCTTTTGGAATTCTGCGCCGAGTTTTTTAGCTTCATCTTCGATTCGAAATGGCATCACTTTCTTGCCAACGGTTTTGTCAGCAAAGTCCTCCTCTTCATCTGTGAAACCTGTTATTTTCTTGCCTTTTATTAGAGGTTTTCCATCCTTATCTTTTAGATAGAGAAGCAAGGATGTTCCATGGCATAATGCTGCTGAAACCTTTCCCTTATTATAGAATTCCAAGAAAGTATTTTGAAGGCCAGTTTCCTCCTTAAACGTAAACATTGGACCTTGACCTCCAACAACTACAATGGCATCAAAATCATTTGATGATAAATCGTTTACTCTAGCGGTATTATCAAGAAGACTCGTAAATTTCTTATCATTAAGGTAACCTAGACTAATTGTATCATCTTTCGAGTACCCACTTGGGTCCCGTGGATCGCTTAATGCGTCAATTTCTACTCTTCCTCCTTTGGGGCTTGCAATAGTAACATTATATCCATTTTCTGTAAATAATTTGTATGCATGTATCAACTCAGCTGCCCAAAAGCCTACCGGCCAGCCTGTAGTATTGGAGACTGCGGGGTTTGACACAACCATTAATATTCTCCTTTTCCTACCCTCCATTTTCGTTCATAGAAGGTGCTAACTTATTAAGGCTGCGAGAAGGATTACAGCTATTATAACTGGCGCCTAGCCTCACACTATCCCCACTGTCAATATTTTCACTGGTTTTCTCAGAGAAGTAGTTATAACACTTTACTTCCCATTTGTAAATTATGGTTGAAGTTGGTATCGCTGAATATTTCGGAATGGCAGAGGCAATTGGGATAATTGCAGCAGTGTTTGTGGTTTTGTACTACTCTAGGAAACAAATGCAGGCACTATCAGTAGATATAGAAACGAAAGTTCTTAATGACCTAGACGAAAAGATGCATGCGGCGGGTGAAATGATGGTACAAAAACCCGAGCTAGTCAAGATGTTAAACAAGAATCAGTCTAACCAGTCCCCAGAACTTGTATTTGCGTATTATGTTTTGTACATGTGTGCTCATGCTTTTCATATGCGCCAGCGTAATGTGCTTAACGACAATGAATGGGAAGGCTGGTTGCAATGGATGAAGGCTGCTTTTGCCCAAGGTGCAATAAGTGATTATTGGAAAGACAGCATTCAGCCTGAGAAATGGTTTGATCCTGCATTCAGAGAATTCAT
>JAATVT010000216.1 GCA_014523685.1 Nitrososphaerales archaeon TH5893 | reverse complement strand
GAGATTGACAATAGTAAAAACAAAAGTATTTCGATTATCTGAAGTTAGTTATGGGCCATTTCTCTAGATGGGATTAGATGAATAGAAACATAATATTTTTGTCTGTTATTGGAACGTTTCTTATATTGAGTGTGACCACGACAACTTTTCCCTTTGAGTATAACTTTCCACAATTGCATATGACACAATCTAAAGTCAAAGCAGTAGAAGGACAGGTAGAAGAAGGAGAACATGAAGAAGAGGGTGAAAGACATAGCAATGAGGAAGATCACCATGAAGAGGACGGAGGAAGTTATTCGCCATTAAGTCCGGACAATGCCAAAACTTATTCCTCTTCTAATAAAACAACAGCAACTACTCCCGATAATCTTTCAATAACAAGTCTCATGAAACAAGGCTCTCCTATAATAGGAAATCCTACTGCCCCAGTCACTCTAATAGAATTCGGAGACTTCCAGTGTGAATTCTGTGCAAGATTTGCAAAGGTAACAGAACCGGCCATTAATGCAACATATATTCAAACTGGAAAGGTTAACATGGTGTTCAAGCATTTTGTAACACATGGAAGCGACTCTGTAACTGCGGCCATTGCATCACAATGTGCTAACGAACAAGGCCAATTTTGGAACTTCTATAAGATGATATACGAAAATCAAGGCCCAGAGAATTCAGGATGGGCAAACACGGAAAATATGAAAAAGTTTGCATCTCAGATACCAGGACTTGACAAACAAAAATTTGATTCTTGTATAGACAGCCAAAAATATAAGTCATTAGTTGATAATGATATGACCATTGGAGTTTCTTTAGGAATGCAGGGAACACCAAGTTTCATAATTGTAAAGAGTGATGGTTCCAAACCGGAAACATTACTTGGTGCACAACCATTTCCTTCATTTCAATCAATAATTGATAAAAAATCTAAAGAGTAAAAATAAATGGTAACGAAAAGAAATGTGACAACAAAAGTTCCAGTAGTACAGTCATTAATTCAACGAATGGAACCTATGCTCATATCTGTCAAGTTAGTATTCTCTCACTGGACTTATATCACTCTTGCAGGAACAATAGCAGCAATATTTTGGATAATTTTTAACGTCTTTGAGCAATTACTCTTTTTCTCTCCTATTGTAGTATTCTATTTACCGGAGGATGCAATTACCGGTTTCATTTTGTCAAATATAACAGCGATTCTTTTGGGAATGGTAGTAAGTATGAATGTTTATGTGCTTAGGCATTCAAGAGGTATGAAATTTAATGCTGCTTCATTTTTCTCTGGGTCTTCAATAGGTGTTCTATCTAGCACATGTGCAAGTTGTTCTTCACTTGGCATTCTACTTGTATCTATATTAGGTGGTGCAGGAGTAACACTTTCTACCTTCCTATCAAATTATCAAACTCCACTAAGAATTATCTCAATAGCACTTTTGCTATGGGCCTATTATTCAATAAGTAGTAGATTAACAAGGAGTTGTAACATTGTATATGATAAATCAGACCCTGATGACTAATTTTAACCAGTCTGATTACCTAGTGAAATGGACATTCCTTAGACATAATAACAAAATTATATACAATGGTGAACAACATTCTATGTTCACAAAAGAGGAGTACAAGATTATAGTAATATTTTAGAATTGTGGATAGCTCAATATTCTTATTCGATTTATAGTATAATAAGTAGACGTGATAGGAATAACTAATGCATTTTTCATATATGAGATTGCAGTATGTCTTTTATGTCTGGATATGATTTCAGTGGGTGATAGGTAAAAAAGGATGTTCAAAGATCTATTCAAAAGAGGTAGCAGAGTAACAATTCGAGAGCCTCCGGAGGAACGTTTCTTCTCGAGTATTTATGGGTACACAGATATCAAAAAATTGTTAATGAGGGCAATAGTGTCTAAAGAATCGTTAGCAATATTGTTATGCGGCCCTCCTGCTAGCTCCAAGACAATATTTCTTATGGAAATGATGAAAGGACTTGACAATACCTGTTACATAGATTGTACTAATACTACAGGTGCAGGATTAATAGATAGGTTATTCAATAATGATATTCAATATTTACTCTTGGATGAAGTTGAGAAGATGATTAAAAAAGACCAAAATGTTCTTCTTAATACTATAGAAACGGGCATGTTAACAGAAACCAAAATATCCAAGACAAGGAGCAAAAAACTGAACAATCTAAAAGTCTTTGCTACTACTAATAATGTGGATGCATTATCTCAACCATTGAGAAGTAGATTTATGGAATTTTGTTTGCCTGAATATAATCATGAACAGTTCTGTGAGATAGCAAGAAAGCTGCTCAGTAAAAGACTGGGACATTCTAATCAAATCGCAGATGAGATAGTTAAGTCAGTGTGGAATGAAATGAATAGCAAAGACATTAGAGATGTTTTATCTATAGCAAAACTTGTACATAGTGTTGAAGATGTCTCATGGCTGGTTCAGGTCCATAAGAAATATGGAAACCTTGATTCCTGTTAGCCACAAATAATTCTTGTTAGGATAACTCTAACTAGTATGTTACAATTTTAGAAGTCTAAAATGGAAAGCTTCCTTGGTAACGTTATCAGTTAAACCTTAAACAGCTTAGACAAGATCTTGTTAGGAGATAAATAATGAAGAAATGTATCTTCATTTCTAATTCTAACTTGCTACTCGTGTAGCCGTTATGCATGTTAAGATTACCCAATGTATGTATCTACTTTCTCAATAATTTAAAGGCGTGATTTCCATTGTTAGTTCTAAAGTAATGAGATATCCAAAGCATCGCAAGTGGTTCGAGAAGACGGGAGCTTTCTAGACCTCCTATATCTACTGTTTCCCAGCCAAATGGAGTTAGAATCTTCTCTGTTACAATTTTCTTTGCTTCATCATCATTTCCACATACAAACATTGTTGGAGGTCCACCAGGGAAATCTGGATGTACCATATGTGGATTACCTACAATATTAAGTGTTTTTACTACTTTGGCTTGAGGTAGCAAACGTTGGATTGTTTCTCCTCCAGAATCTGTATGACCCACAGCCAATCTCGGCGGCACACCTTTGGAAAAGTCCAGCGGATTTGTGACATCTATTACAACTTTTCCATCAAAATTCTTCTGATCAGCAATTTTTATGGCATTAGGTGTTCCAGCCCAAGAAGTAGCGAGTACTACAAGCTCGGCAAATGATGCTGCTTCTGCGAATGTTCCAGATGATGTTCTTCCTTCATTCGCAACATGACTACTCACCCATCGTGCGATATCACCTTTATTCGGGTCGCGACTTCCAATTTTGACATTATGTCCCAACTCAATGAATCCATCGCCCAGTCTGCGGCCAACATCTCCTGATCCCAAAATTCCAATATTCATAGGCTATGACCTTCAGAACAAATCACAAGAGAATTTAAACGTTTAACATCTACAAGGCTGTAGTGCGTC
>JAATVT010000215.1 GCA_014523685.1 Nitrososphaerales archaeon TH5893 | reverse complement strand
TTTTGTTATTGGAGGTGCGCTAAAAGTAGTTTATGATGTAGCATTATATCTGAACTTCAGAAATGTAAAACCACCAGAGGAAAAAGAGGAGCTGTAATAGAGATAAACATACAGTCAAACCTACCCAAAAAATCAATATTCTGTGTCTAATTTTAAGAAGTGAACTGCCTAGTTTCACACATTGTTTTTACATTCTAAATAATTGCTATTTGGTTGATAAATATAGTAATTTGTGCTGTCTCTTATGTGATTGAATTTCCAATGGTTTGCTTCATACACTGCTTGACTTTCACAGGTAGAGATAGTGCCAGTGCCATAGTGAACGTGGATAGACATGAGACTATCATTAAAATTTGCATGACCTAGCCCTAGAGCATGACCAATCTCATGCTTAGCTATTTGTTCAATTTGATCTTCACCAAATCCAAAAGGAAATTCCCTTTCGTAAATAGTAATAAAAGACTTAGTTATAAGTCCAAATCTGTCGAACAAATTTCTAGTTAATCCGGCTGCTTCACCCTCACTTTCTCTAAACCTTATTTCAATGTCTGCATCATATCTATTTTGTACTTCTCTGAAAGTCAATCCATTTATTTTTAGATCCCACTCTTTAATTGCATCACGAACAGCGTTGTTCTTCGACGTACTTGAATCTATACCTTGATAGTTGACACTTTCTTGATTTGTGTTGTCACCTTCATCTCTTATCATAAACGCAAGTTCTCCATCAGCAAGTTCTTCTCCCCAGGTGCAACAGATTTTGATAAGATTTTTACTCGATTCTTGCCAGGAATTCATATCATAATCATTAAAGTACCTGTCACTGTCACTAGTTTCCAAATCACTGATAGTTCTTTCTGATACCAGAACAAGAAGAAGAACAAGCGCCACTATTGAAAGTGTTGCAAATGCAACTCCTAAATAAAACTGAGGATTGATGGTTTTGGCTGACATTTATTTCTTAAACCCTCAGATTTTTAGAGATAGATAGCTGCTCAAAATGGAATTTCTTACTATCGAATTTCCCTCTATTCACTCTTGAAGATATTATGTCATATGAATAATTAAATGATCTGTATTCCAGCAAACAATATTAACATTCAGCATTAATTAGTTTCTTGAGATCCATAAGAATAAATTATATTTCTATACGAATATGAATGGAGTGAAGATTATGAATTTCATAGATCGTTCCTCCATACAAGAAGAAAGAAGACGTTATCCATAGTCTATTGGAAGTAGTAGTGTGATGTTATATTTTTTGGTACATTCGATGAATGTACTATAAAAAGGAATATTCTGTTATGAAGTATGCCTTAGCTGGGGCAAATATTATGCATTATTAATATTGGATCCATAATCTTCAGTCACATTCAATATCTTATCATCGATAGTTTCTAAAAAGCTTTAAGATATTTGTCATCCTACTAGAATAGTAGTTACACAGAAAATGGATACTTTTGAATGTATAACAACAAAGCTTGAAGTAAGAGAATTCAGTCAGAAGGATGTACCCTCTGACATAAGGTTAAAAATTCTTGAAGCCGCCAGGCTGACTGGTACTGGTATGAACACTCAGCATTGGCGATTTATATTGATAGACAAGGAAGAAAATCTCAAGAGGCTGGCAGATGATAGTACAAGCGGGAGCTGGGTTGCGGGTGCCAATTTCGCAATAATAATTCTAACTAATCCAAGGTATGGTTTTCATATGATTGACGCAGGAAGGGTACTGCAAAATATGCAGCTAGCCGCATGGAATTACGGAGTAGGTTCAGGTCTATTTACAGGAATAAAACAAGAACAACTTAAAAGTGACTTCGGGATTCCAAATGAACTAAGTCCTACAGTAATAGCAGGCTTTGGATATCCTGCGAAAAAGTTAATGGGCAAGAGAAAGAATCGTCTTTCCCTTCATGAGCTAGTATATTACGAAAAATATGGCAACCCGATAGGCAACTCGATAGGATAGGCATATCTTGATTCGGGTATATTCTGGGCTTTTGCAAGTAGCGGCCCGGCATTATAGAGTTTGGTTTTAGTGTGGTCTCTATGATGAAATTATGGGGTGAAAATAACTTGGTTACTTGTTGTAGTCCTTGTAATCTCTGCGAGCAGTATTGCTGTCTTGAAGAAAAACATAATGATGACAGCAGTATCATAACAAAAAGTAATGACAGCATTCAGAAAGCTGAGTCTCAGTAATCTATGTTATTCTAATGAAAATATAAAGAAATTTCTAGATGTACTTTCTTAGGCTCTTAGGTAACCAAATGGAATATTGAATATCATTAAAGACCACAAAGTAAAAGGATGTTATCTCGAATTTGTTGCCTCAATACCAGCCTTTACCTTTGCTATCGATTCGATCATATGACGAGTAATAATAGAATTTACTGATCTACTCACAGTTTCACTTTATAGGAGTGTTATATCTGCCTTTTTTGTAAATATAACCTATGTTATCTCAAAAGTCAAATCGAGATAACATGCTATATGGTATATTAAGATGAAGTTCATTACCGTCACATGAGTCGACTTTAGATTTCGGTATCATATGCTGATGTGAGACGAATTCTCCATGCATTATTATGATATTATCTTTATATTCTGCGATAACATTTCCACACACAATTTTATCGCTAGCTCTAACCGGTTTTCTTGTTTTGATAATTTCACTCCAATCTGATATTGATGAATCCATTGTCGTGTCTATATGTTCCCTCCACGTAACAAGATAAAATTGATCATCTCGTGCTTGTATTTAATAAATTAATATACTTTATAGAGCATTTTTTTCTATCTCATAAATTAATAAAAAAGTTTTGAATACTATTTTGTATAATTAGAGAGGAAGAAAATAGAAGATAAAGTGAATAGAAAAAGAAAACCTTTTGATAGCTGCTGCATTAACTCAATTTCGTAATAAACACAAGAATGTTGATAAATCTCGAGCGATTATAAAGACATATGAGTATTGGACTTATTGGTACCATTTGTGGCCTAGTAATTGTATTCTTATTTTTGTTTGTTTTTAATAACGTTGCATACGCTCAAAGTACGATCATTCAAAATGTAAGTAGCAGCAACAGTACGTTATCTGTTATAGGAAACGCTGAAGCGATGGTAAAACCGGATAAAGTAACACTTACATTATCTGTTGAGACAACAAATAAAACAGCGAATGCAGCCTTAATTGCAAATTCGGAGACCATGAATAATGTGCTTGATGCCCTAAAATCGTCAGGTGTTAAGGAAAACGAGACTAGTACTTCATTTTTTAATATCTCTCCAAATTATAACATTACACAGGAAGAGGATTTTCGACCTATACAGAGTAGAGATATCATCGGCTATACTGTAACTAATTCCATTACGGTAGATTCTCCCAATCTTTTGAACGTATCACAATGGATTGATACTGCAGTACAAGCAGGGGCCAATGATGTAAGCAGCATATCATTCATCTTATCAGATAAAAAGTCTGAACTTATCAAAAACGATCTTCTGAGACAAGCGATTATGGATGCAAAAAATAAGGCTGATATATCTGCTTCTGCTCTAGGGTTGGAGGTAGTAGGAGTAAGATCAATAGTTATTGAAAGAAGTGATGGAATTCCTGTATCATCACGCCAGTCATTCTTTGCAAGCGAAGCGATAGATTCAGCTACTCCAAGAGTGAGTCCTCCTCCAATTATTGCAGGGGAACAGAAAGTAACTTCCAGCGTAAATATAACATTTCTTATCAATTAACTAACTAGTCGTTAAGAAATAATCTATTGGAAAACAATTGTCAATTCAATCCCATCATCCATAATTCCATCTATTAATTATATTTTTGTCTTATAGAGAAGCGAAATATTCGATCCGATTAATAATTACATAAGACCTTCTTCTGTAGCTACAAATTTGAAAATTCTATAATCGAGCCTAGATGATATCGATATTTTATTTTATATATAAAATAAAAAATAAATAAAGAAGAGGCTTCTTCTTTATTATTCCACGTTTATTTGTTTACCTTTTGGTTTTACTTTTTTGTTTAGAGTTATTTCAAGTATCCCGTTTTTATATGTCGACCGCGCGGTTTCAATATCTGCTTCTGATGGAACTTCAATTAGCTTTCTGTATTTTCTCGGAGCGCTATTAATAGTGAATACTTCAACTGTGCTATCATGTGCATTAATTTTAATATCTTTCTTTTCTATACCTGGCATTTCAACTACTACTTTAACATCCTTGTCTGTTGTTGTTACATCCGCTAACGGCTCTGTTTCGCCTGAAATCAAGGGCCTATTAGCAAATCCCATCGTCGGAGATTTTATATTTCCAAATTCTCTTACTTTAGGTCTACCGTCAGGTCCAACAGTCATAGAATAGCCATATACAAGCGGTCCTACTTCGCGTACCTTACCACCTTCAGGAGTTTGGTATTCTCTTACAAGATCCTTTGGTACTTTTGTCTCATCAATATCTGTAAACTGTTCTTGAAATATTCTTTCCATTTCTCGTCTCATTTGTTCAAACTGTCTAGGCATATCTCTGAACCAGTCTCCGCTACCAGTTCCTCCACTAGAAGACGGAAAATTACTACTACCAAATATTCTTTTGAACCAGTCATCTGGTTCGATTCCCCAATTATTCATAATAAGATATTATACTTTGTAATATATATACGTTACTCACCGCATGTGTGTAAGCACAAATTTCGGGGATGCTTAAGCACTTTTAGATAAAGGTGATTTTAATAAAGGAACAATTATGAAAGACGAATTAGGAACACGATACACACATTACGACTATATTTTTCTTATTCCCAAAAATAATGTTTTTTGTTTGTTGTCACTTTTGTATATCTTTTTATTCATACCATTGAGAGTATTCCTTATACGTGATGGCTTCTCGTTTAGTTTATTCGCTAACTCGAAGACTGACTTTGGAGACTCGCCTATAATTGTGTGTAGTATCCTGCGTTCAAGTTCTTCTTCAAAGTTGTCTTTTGCTATTCTGTGAAGACGACTAACTATTAATTGCTTTAAAGCCCTCAGATCATTTAGTCGTGAATCCAGATTAGAGATTTCCTTTTCTATTCTTGTTAAATTACTTTGAAGTTGATTTAATGTTTCTCCATCATTATCCTGCGCAAGAAAATCATATTCTTTATAGAATTTGCCTGATTCTTCATGTCGGTATTGTTCAATTTTGTGATTCTCTATAGAGAAGGTGTCCTGAGAAAGACAAATGGTAAGACTAAATGAAGAATTAAGTCGATAATACTTTCTATCAGGAGCTCCCAAATTGCTTCTTTCAGCATATGATTCAATCAAACCTATATCCTCCAAAGTCTTCATGTGACGGAGTATGGCCTGTTGTCCTATGGCTATCTCCTTAGCAAGTTGATTGAAATACATTGGCTCTCGTGCTAGAGTAGCAAGAATTTTTCTTCTAGTATTGTTACCAATTATATCAAGAATTATGTCATCATCGTGTACTGATGAAGATCTGTTAGAAAAATTGCTTTCCAATGTTATATTATATCGGGCTGAAACAAATATTTAATCGTTACCCACATATAGTGTGTTAGTTAGGATGTCACTGAATCAAAAAATAAAAAAGTTTTACTAAAGATAAAGTCCATAAAAAATATCACGAAGGAATATCTAAAATAAGCGTTTTATCGTAACTATTTGGTCTAGTCTTTAGAGACCCCTCTATATTTATAGTCTAATTGTCATATTTAAGCGGAAGTAAGGATTTGAGGAGGAGGACGAAATACTATAGTATGACCTTTTTTCGCCTCATCAAAAATATTAATACAGAGCTCTTTCGCTAAATATTCTGCATATTTGTTGTAATTTCTTACAGCGGTGTTATATCTTTCTATATCCAACTGTATACCTTCAAGCTGTGAATCATTTTTAGTGATTGGAAAAAGGCTAGTATCCCATTCACCAGTTTTGACATTAAACCCATAATATGACATTAGTTTGCTATGATAATTTACTAAATCGCCAAGTTCCGTTACCCTGTTGTATTTAACCATATCATTCATAACCAACACAATCTGTCGGGTAGAGTTTTCCTTTTCTTCAATCGTTGGTTGTTCACCTGTTTGAACTTTCCTAGATATGCGCATGTATATGATATCATGATATCGACATATAAAGGTTATGGTAGCTGATATCTTGATATCAATATATAAATAGCTGCTGTGCATAATATCTTCCATGACGCATAATCTAATAGTAAGAGGATTTGATAATCAAGTTCATTCCAAGCTGGGAGAAGTAGCGAATCAAAGAGGTGTTTCTATAAATTCTATAATAAAAGACGCCGTTGATAAGTGGTTAAAAGAGCAGCAATCACAAGTTCCAAAGAAGCATTATCTGATAATTTATTCAGATGATAAATCCATGCTGGGATTGCTAAAATCTATGGATAGATTTGCTAAGGAAGGTGACTTGTTTAGATGCTTCTGTGGACCTCCTAACAGTACTTCCACTGAGCTTCTCTCTAGACTTAAGTGGCACAATGAAACAGTCGAACCATACTATTATTCTGATAATATCCAAGAAGGAAAACAACAATCTCAAATGCAAATTCAAAGTCAAAAAAATATCATGAAATATTTCGGCAATATATTAGATAACATAGCCGACAGTTCCGATGGTAGACAGGTGTGTTGTTTAGATTTTGTTATAAACGATGTTGCAAAATCCTCTATAAAGCAGGCATTAACAATTGAAAAAGCTTATGATAACAACAGAATTCCTGGTTTGGTGTACTGTACCTACAAAACTGAAACTTTGCTAGATTCAGAAATCAGAGACATGATAGAACTCTTTGAAATGCATGATCAGATATTCATAGTAAAAGATGATGAGGTATACAAGTTACATATAACAAAAGAAAATGTGCACAAACTATT
>JAATVT010000214.1 GCA_014523685.1 Nitrososphaerales archaeon TH5893 | reverse complement strand
CTATCAATTTTGTCGAATTGGAAAATGATGCTAAAAGATTTTCTGAGTTAAAACAAAATGAGAAAAGCGGTTCAGAATTAAGAAAAATTGCCATCAGAATTGTCGACCAAATATCATCTCCAGAATTTGCTTTCCCTATACATCATCAATCTGTTGTTAGCAGCGGGGTAACAACGTACATCTATAAAGACAATATAACATATCCTAATCTCCTAGAATTTATTGCTGAAGTACTTCATACAAAAATACCGGTCATTATTAACACAGCAACCTTTGGTCCAGGAGAAATTATGGTAAATAAAGAAGGAAAAAATGAGGCACTACAAGAGCTTAATTCCTGCGTCAAAGAGCTGCAAATGTTGATTCACGGGAAATCCAAATACTCTCATTGATCTGGGATTAGCTAGTTTTGCCAGGATTTGATGAGAATATCTATATGCATTAGTGGACCAGAAGACATATTTGTATGTCAGAAAGTCGGGTATCTTTAGTACTAGCAGAAACGGCATTGGAGCTTGTACCAAAGGAGCTAACCAGACATACGTCGGTCAGGAATCATGCGCTGAGACTTGAAAAAAAGTCAAGTGAGATTCTTTTGGACAGAAGTTTTCATCATTCTGCCATGATAGCTGGCAAGATCAAACTGGCTTGGAAACGTGGTAGACCCGACATAGCTCATTTTGCGCTTCTTGAAGCACTTTCAACACCTCTATACCTTGAAGGTTTGTTAGACGTATATATACACACAATAGACAATAAGGTGATAAAAGTTGGCCCAGACCTGAGGGTTCCAAAATCATATTTCAGATTCGAGGGAGTTATTATGAAACTGTTTAGGGAAAAAGCTATAAGAGATGCTAAATGCGATAAGACTCTTTTAGAATTGCATGATAACACCACATTTGAATATCTAATATACAACATGATAGGATCTAATAACGTGGTGGGACTTACAAGTATAGGAGCTCGAAGCACAGCTGATCAAGTAGTTTTCAGAAACTGTAACAAAAACAATAATGCCAGATGTACATTTGTAATTGGTGGATTCCCAAAAGGTCATTTTTCTGAATGCACAAGTAAGTTATTCTGTCGCTCATATTCTATTGAACGTTTTGCATTAGAATCTCACGTGGTTATTGCAAGGATACTCTATGAGTGTGAAAAAATTATGTTATGCTCTGATGATGGTTCAAGAGGTGCGAATGAATAGACATTACAACAAGGAGAGAAATTCTATAACAATTAGCGGTATGATGTAGCTTATTTACTCGTTATACGCGTGTCTGAGGTAAGATAACTGCGATAATGTGAAGAGCAAAAAAGGATAGAAGCTAAGGCGATTTGCAAAGTATGCAAGTAAGCTAAAGGATGATCATATTTGAGGAAATAGACCACATTTGGATTTTTGTAATTTGAAGTCCGAAGGCTTGTACAGCTACGCCCGATAATTCTGACCTTCCCCGAGGTTACAGTGAATGGTCTTGGGATATCGAATACACAGATGGGACACAATTGAATGACTAATTCAGTGCGACAGCCAGGATTTGCACCTGGGTTTCCAGATTGGAGATCTGACGTCCTGGACGAAACTGGACGACTGTCGCTCTATTGTTACTGGTTAATATAGGCGATGTAAGCCAACATTAAAAGGTTAACAGGTCTAGAGTGATATCCTACAAATAACATAAGATTGGGTCTAAATGGTGCTATTATCTAGCGATTATATACCCTGCGTCTCTTACAAAACCATGTCTCGAAACAACTTCTTTCATTATTTCATGAATAGCTAAACTAGTGGAATAGAGCATCTACGATAAAAGCAATAAATAGTGCTGCTAAATATGGACTAGAGAATTTGAAGACAGTCCAAGACATTTTTTCGCTTGGTCTTACCAACAACCATATTGATAGTAAGAGCATTACAACACCAAAGATGCTAGCTGTAATCAAATATATTAGTCCAAATTGACCAAAAAAAAATGGAAGAATGCTAAATATGACCATCAACAAAGTTGTCCCGGCAATTATGCGGACCGACTTCCTTTCACCGGAAATTACGGGTAGCATAGGAATACCGGCCTTTGTATAGTCCTTTTTGGCATGCAATGCAAGACTCCAGATGTGAGTGGGTATCCAAAGAAAAACAAGACTGGCCATCACCAAACCGATCTCGAGGTTTTGTGTAGTCACCGCAACATACCCTATTAGAGCGGGTGTGCCACCTGAAAAACCTCCAAGGATAATGTTTGTTTGACTTTTTCTTTTTAACCATTTGCTGTATACCACAATATTGTCAAATAGTCCAAAGATCATTAAAGCAAAGGCCCAGATATTTATTAGCCAAGCGAGGACTAATGAGATTATTGTCAATATCAACCCAAACATTAATGCATTTTTAGGCGAGATTCTTCCCGTAGGAATAGGTCTTCCTTTAGTTCTATCCATAATTGCGTCTATATCACGGTCGTTAAAGCTAGTGAGTGTATCAGCAGCAGCAGAGCCTGCAGCTACTCCACCAATAATTAACACCCAAGTCAATGGAGAAACATACACATCAAACAATAAAGATGCAGTGAGTGCAGCAGCAAACGCTGTGAAGACTAACAGATACCAGATCTTTGGTTTTGTAAGTTCATAGTAATTTCTGACCTGATTGCCTACCATCATCATTTGATGGATCAAAGTATTATCAAACCTCTTTTTGAGTCTATCATTTGGTTTACAATTTCTTAATTTTTGTCATCATAATGGAACAAAAATTGATTACTTAGACAACGAGGTTGGATAAACTAATTCACGTGCAGTCTTTCTCATCTCGATAAAAGTTTCCGTCTTTTGAACTCCTTCTATTCGGCCCACTTTTTCGGAAATCAATTGATGCATTTCATCGAGAGAGCGAGCATTCATTGTTACTAGGACATCAAATCTACCTGTTACTTCCGAAACCTCACGGACTTCCGGAATCTTGAACAACTCGGTGAGAACATTGTCTCGCAGTTTAGAGTCCATGTTAATACCTGTCAGAGCTTTTACATTCAATCCCAGAGCTTCGTCATTAATTATTACTGTAAATTTTTTGATAAGACCTCTCTTAATAAGCCGCTTAATCCTGCTATAAACTACGGAGGCATTGATATTCACTTTCTTTGATAGCTTGGGTACAGAAATACTTGCATCTTTGGAAAGTTCACTCAGAATTTTTAGATCTAAATCGTCAATTCTGTCCATTTAAATGTCCTAATTTATATTTAGTTTAAAGGTTTAATAAATGTATTAATTTCAAATTTACAGATATTTTTATGAAAAGTACTAAATCATCCCTTTATCGTGCAGTAGTTCAGCGAGCAATACTGCACCTCTTGCAGAACCCATTCTTTCATTGTGAGACAGCAGAACATACTTTATACCGTTTTCGAATACAGTGTCTTTTCTCAACCTACCGACGACAGTTGTCATTCCTTCATTAATCTCCCTGTCTACACGCGGTTGCGGTCTTGAAGGATCATCATGCACAATTATGTAGTCCTTTGGAGAAGAAGGTAATTTTTGGACGGATATGTCTCTTGAGAATCTCATCATTGCATCCTTGACTTGCTCTGGCTCAACTGGTTTTTTAGTTCCTACAAAGACTACTTCCGTATGACCGTCTAAAACAGGGACTCTGGTACATGTGCAGCTGACTTTTATTGGAGCCGGAATAATTGATTCAGAATCTAAATTGCCTAGAATCTTTTTTGTCTCAACTTGAACTTTTTCCTCTTCCTTTGGGATATATGGAATTACATTATCCATTATATCTAGTGCAATAACACCAGGGGATCTTCCCGCACCAGACAATGCCTGCATAGATGTCATAAAGATATCCTCTATTCCATAATCCTTCATGATTGGTTTTAATGTGATGGTTAAACCAGTCGTGGTACAGTTTGGAAGCGGGGCAATAAACCCTTTCCATCCTCTAGTCTTTCTTTGAATATTTAGTAGCTCTACATGGTTATCATTAATTCCGGGAATCAATATTGGTACATCCTTTTCATATCGAAAAGCAGCGGCAGTACTGATAACAGGAACTGACCTTGCAAAGGTAGGTTCAATTGTCCTAGCATCATCTGACTCAAGCGCAGTAAAAATTAGATCAAATTCCCCTGAATCCACATCTTCTACTCGACTAACTATCATGTCTCGAATATAATCAGGCACCTGTTCCTTGTTGTGCCATTTAAGAACTCCCGAGTCTTTGTCTCGAAGAGCATCGATATATTTTTTGCCGGCTGACCTCTGAGATGAAGCTATCTGGGCCAATTCAAACCAAGGATGTCTATTAAGGGCTACTGCAAATTCTTGACCAACAGCACCCGTGGCGCCTATAAGTGCAGCTTTTAACATACCGTGCTTAGTTTTCACGTAACTAATAATCGTTTCAGAGTATCGATAAAAAAGTGCAAATATGGGGATATTCTAATAAAACATTCTCTAAATAGAACCTCGTGTGCATTTGAAGTTATGATAAGTCAGCGGGTTTGTACAATAGGTGGTAGTAGTGAAGGTGAGAAAGCAATATCAGAAATATTTGTTCACATGGCGGTACATATTCGGTAGAACCAAGTTTGGTTAAAGTTGATTTTAGTTCAAATGTGAATCCACTTGGAATATCTACGCTAGCTCTAGAAACAATACAAAAAAATGCTTTTTCACTCTCTACCATATATCCTGATACAGAATGCAAAGCTTTGAGGAAGAGTTTATCAGATTATTTGAAAGATGAAATAGATGATGAGTGGATTTGTGTAGGAAATGGAGCGACAGAATTAATTCATAGGTTTGCTCAAACTTTCATAAGAAATAAGGCCCTAATACCATTTCCTACTTTTTGTGAATACGAACTTGCATCAGAAAGAACTGGTGCCAACATTGTCTTTATTCCACTGAGTGATTTGGCATTAGATCCTGATACAATTATTGAGAAAGCAAAGAATTCTGATGCAATATTCTTATGCAATCCAAATAATCCTACAGGCTTAATGTGTAACACAAAACTAATAGAGAAGATAATTGAATCTGTTGATAATTCTACAAAAATTCTAGTGGATGAGTCCTATATAGAGCTCTCTGATTATAGCCCTCGTATGCATACCATGACAAGTAGGATAAAAGAATTCGATAATTTGATAGTTTTACGATCTATGACAAAGTCATTTGGGTTGGCTGGACTAAGGATTGGCTACATAATTTGCAATCCAAACCTCATTAAACGGCTATCTAGTAACCAGATCTCATGGAATGTGAACGGGTTTGCACAAGCAGCAGGAATAGCCTCCCTACAAAATCTGAACCACCTCGAGCAATCAAGAGTTCTGATAAGGAAAGAACGAAGTTTTATGCAGGAGGCGATAAAGAAGAGAACGAATACATTCATTCCTCACACGTCAGATGTAAATTACTTTTTAATTTATCTCGAAAATAAAAGATCGACAGAGCTTAGGGATTTGATATTAGCACGAAACGGAGTGCTAGTTAGAGATTGCAGTACATTTATGGGCATGGGAGTAAAATACGTTCGTGTTGCAGTTAAAACTCATCTCGAAAATTTGTGTCTAATTGATGCCTTAGAGTCAGTTGATAATTGAAGTCAAAGTTATCAAAACTGTTAATGGTTCAAGGAACCTCATCCGGATCAGGAAAGAGCACTCTTGTAACTGCATTTTGTAGAATTTTTTCTGACAAGGGATATCGAGTATCCCCATTTAAGGCCCAAAACATGTCTTCGAACACATTTACTATAGCCGGTACATCATATGAAATTTCGCAAGCTCAAGCAGTACAAGCGATAGCTTCAAGAAGAAAACCAGATGTAAGAATGAATCCTATCTTGCTTAAGCCACTTGGAGATTACAGAAGTAAGGTTATCTTGAACGGTAGTTTTTATTTGGATATGTATGCACAGGATTACTATGATAGTTTTGTCTTTCAGACAGGTTTCTCAAATGTGCTAAAGTCACTAACTAGCCTGAGAAAAGAGAACGATCTTGTGATCATAGAGGGAGCAGGATCTCCCGCTGAGATAAATATTTCAAAATATGATATATCTAATATGTTACTTGCTGAAGCAATCGAGGCCCCGGTCCTAATAACTTCAGATATCGAAAGAGGGGGTTGTTTTGCGAATATTGTTGGCACCATGCGACTATTAAAAAAGATTCATCGAGATTTAGTTCAAGGATTTCTAATTAATAATTTCAGGGGAGATAGATCATTTTTGACACCGGCTATAAGATCCGTTGAGAAAATAACCAAGAAAAAGATACTAGGGGTTATACCAAAAGTTAATTTTTGTTTACCGGCGGAAGATTCTCTAGATAGTGTTGATCCTAATGCCCGCAAAATGTCAATAGAGTCATGTCACTCACAAATAGATATTATCGCAAAAGCAATAAAAGAAAATATCAATATTGAGAAATTAATACGTCAGGTAATTAAATAAGAATTAGGAGAAAGAAAGAGAGATGATACCAGAATATCTAATTACGGGACTA
The DNA here is from genome assembly GCA_014523685.1 of Nitrososphaerales archaeon TH5893. GTDB lineage: Archaea > Thermoproteota > Nitrososphaeria > Nitrososphaerales > Nitrososphaeraceae > TH5893. The sequence continues at coordinate 2,283 of JAATVT010000214.1, read as the reverse complement.
GTTGTGGGAATTACTATAGATATTCTGGTGAACGATCCCCCTAACCGTTGTCATCCAGTGTCGTGGTTGGGTAAACTTATTGAATACTTTATACCTAAGTTAAAGGATAAAAAGAAATCTACAAGTAGGGAAAAGATAAATGGAATTATTTTCGCAACCAGTTTAGTAGTCACATTTGGGGTCATTATTCATGTTTCAATATCTGCGACCCTTCATTTGTTTGGTTTCTTAGTACTGATTATATGGTCTATTCTGGTCTTGAAAATTGCTATTGCAATAAAAGGTATGGAAAAACATATCGACTCCATTGTTGATGAGTTACAAGCAAATAATTGGGGGAATGCTCAGCGCAAGCTTTCAATGATCGTAAAAAGAGACACAGATCGACTAGACGAACAACACATCCTTTCCGCGATGATTGAATGTATTGGGGAGAGTATTGTTGACGGCATTGTTTCACCATTATTCTACTATACATTTCTCGGTCCGGCAGGAGCACTTGCATATAGAATAATTAATACCCTTGATTCTATGGTAGGCTACAAGGATGACTATTACAAAAACATAGGATGGATGTCTGCAAAACTAGATACATATGCAAATAGTATACCTGCAAGAATTACCCCAATATTAATAGTGCTCTCCGCCAAAATAATTGGTGCAGATTGGAAGAATTCACTTCGTATTTTAGAACGTGACCACAATAAGACTTTAAGTTATAATGCTGGATATCCGATGGCAACTATGGCTGGGGCACTAAGAATAAAGCTTGAAAAGATTGGGCAATATTCATTGGGTGACGAATCTGAGCGTGTATCGATTGGAAAATGCAGAGCCGCTATATCAATGATGAAATTAACAACTATTTTCTTTTGTGTTATAGTGTCTATTCCCTGCATACTAGTATTGCAACTTATGGGTTGGTGGGAAATATTATTTGGTATTTAAAGAGCTTCAGGCAGTTATTTCGTTCCTTACTATAGTCCCTGTGTCCAGATCATCCTCAGGACCTGATATAAATTTCATTGCCAGTGTTATGTATCTTTTCCCACTTGTTGGTGCTATAATAGGAATCGCTGTTGGAGCATTAGCTTACATAATTTCCTTTTACCTGACTTCACTTGTTTTAGGATTCGTTATTGTATTGGTACTGATAGTAATCACCGGGGTTAACCATACTGACGCTCTCGCAGATTTTGCTGACGGTCTAATGGCAAAAGGAGGGAAAGAAATTAAACATCGAGCAATGAATGATCCCGCAGTTGGTTCTGCAGGAGTTGTAGCGTTAGTACTTTACTTATCAGGAATGATAATAATTCTTTCTAGTTCTACAACGAGTACAAAGCTGTATGCTGGTATAATTTCAGCAGAGATAATCGCAAAATATGTGATGGTATTACAAGCATATGGTGGAAGATCAGCTTGGGAAGGCTTTAGTTCACCTTTTACCAAAGCTATGAAGGATAAACGTAAATTTGCGGTAGCTACAGGAATTGCGCTTCCTCTAATCTTCCTTGCAACAGGACTAATTGGGATGGTATCACTATGCGCGTCAGTGATAATCGCCATGGTTATACATTATTCTGCAAACAAAAGCTTCGACGGTATTTCTGGAGATGTGTTGGGTGCTTCAAATGAAATCTCCCGGCTTTCATCACTCATTGTCATATTTTCATTTAATTTATGAAATTAGGAGACTAATATGTTAGCTTTAGTTATGTGCGGTGGAAAGGGAAGTCGAATGGCTCTACCCATCGAAAAGTCATTGTTAAAATTAAGAGATAAAACCTTAATTGAGTATGTCCTTGACGCACTGATCGATTACCGGGGTTTCGAAAATATAGTTGTAGTGCCAAGTGCCAACACACCGGCAACATGCACTTTTCTTTATGCCCATAAATATTATACTTCAGGGATAATCGAGATATTTGAAGGTAGAGGTGAAAATTATTCTCTAGACCTATCGTATGTCCTGGGGAAAATAAGACCTGCCGTTGTTTTTGTAGTATCTGCCGATCTTCCATTACTAAATCCAGTAATAATTCAAAGGATCATCACTCGCTATCTGCCTTCTTTTCCCTGCACTTCTATAGTATTGGAAACATGCTTCGTTAAAAGTTTCGATATTTTACCAAGCTCAATCCTTACCATAGGAGCAAAGAAATACTGTTACTCAGGTATAGTGATTGTTGATTCTTCTAAACATAGAATTAATTCCAAATTAGAAGAAAACTACTTAATAATGAATGAAAAAGAGGTTGCGGTTAATGTGAATACGGTTGT
>JAATVT010000213.1 GCA_014523685.1 Nitrososphaerales archaeon TH5893 | reverse complement strand
TTGTCTTGTCTGTTTTTGTGCATACAGTGAGGATATTCTAATAATAGATGGAAACTGGAAACCCATCAATAAACCGGCTGGCGCTAAAAGTGCAAAAGTTAGTCCTATTCGATATTGGATTTGGAATCCTATACTTGTATTGATAATATCCTGCAGGAAGATATAGTAACATAAAATTATTACAGTCAAAATGGGGATTGATATAATCGTGCCAATATGGGGGCTTCGTCGGAAAAGTTTGCCACTTATATAAGCACCTATCCCACTAGAAACAAGAATGGAAAACAGAATGACTGTCAAAGCCATTATCGGAGTCCCTAACAACAGAAGGAATTTCTGAATAAACGTAATTTCTAGAATCATGAAACCGAGTCCAATAAATATCGCAAAAAGTACAAGTAGCCATGACAAAGAGGAGGAACCTAAATGGATATTGTTAATTCTTGAATAATAAATTAATAGTATCGCAAGGACACCGGATACAGATAAGACTGTTACCAAAAGTATAATCATTTGGCCAGGAATTTTTTCTCTTGCAAAAAAGAAAGGTGAGTCATCTGTGGGTGGTTTCAACTCCATTATAGCCCTGATGCTATCATTATCACTAATATCTTGTCCTCCCAATCCTTGCTGATGCTGATTTTTTTCCAGGTTGTTTTCAAACATTAGTAATTTGTCATAGGGAGGCTCTGCATGTACCCCGGGAATCAAGAATACTTGTGCATCATTCTCGCTAACCCTTTCCGTTACTAGGTTAATTTCTGAATCGGTGAATGGATTATTTTTAAGCATTACTAATACGGGGTATATAGTTCTGTTTTCATTCGCTCCAAAATACAACCCAGGGCTGTCTTCAACAACGATCATCTGCTTACTTACATCCTGAATACTCTTTCCCGTTTCCTGACGCAGTGATTCAACTAATAAGGGCATAAGCCTCGGTAACTCAATGTTCCACCTAACCATAACCAACATGCCATTATTTTTATCTAAATGCTGTAGATATTGCCTGAAAGCTTCCACGGTATATAGGTAATTTTCTGACAGCGCGTATCCACCAGCAAGTTGTGCAGCCCAAGAATCGACTAGCTTTATAGTTATCATATCATATTTAGAATTACTAGAACTGATAAACCGTCTCCCGTCGTCGATATATACCTCTACTTCCTTGCGCTCATAGAGGTTTCCCGCAGATTTACCAAACTCCTTTGCTTTTGAAATAATTAGTGGATTTAATTCCACAGCAGTAATATTCTTTGAACCACCAGCCAATGCAATCAGAACGTCCTCACCTCCTCCACTACCAATAACCAGAGTATTGTTTGCTTTCGATAATTCATATGGCAAGTAGTCCATGTACTCTCTAACCCACGCTATATCGTTGTATGATCCATTCCATCGAAATACAGGGGTATCGGCGTCTGCATCAATAATTATAGAAGCCAGGGCTTTGGACCTCCCGGTATTATTTGTACTACTATTGGAGGAAGAAGTTTCGGCATTGTAATCGTGGTGAATTTGCCTTGAAACGTCGATTCTGGAAAAGGAATTCCATTGTGTAGATAGGTGCTGGAATTCTGATGGCTTGGCTAACTGATAATACAGACCTTTGCTAATTCCTGGTTCTATAGCAAAAACATTGGAGCTAATGTTAAATGCTAGGAGTAGTGTTGCTGATCCAAGGACAATAATTCCATAAATTTTTGCCTTGCTTTCAATCGAAACTGGTGCGCCATCATTTTTATTGCTTGTAATACTTTCGTCGTTATTTCGGCGTCGAACCAACAGCAACGCAGCGGCTATGGAAGGACCAATAACAAGAAGAGATATTGAAAGCATTACAGATTCGGCCCCCAGTACTTGAATAATAGGATCAAGGACAAGAGCGGCAGCCCCTGCCCCCAAGAGGTCAATAAAGTATAGCTTTGTAATTTCCCTGGGCATACTCAGGTAGATCATCGCTACTGTTATACCAGCAAAGAAGAAAGGAATAGATGAAGAAAGATAGAATACATAAATGAAAGATGTATTTGAAGGAACAAAATGACCCATAACAAAAAGCACAACTGGAATAGATATTGCCGACGCCATTGTAGATTGGAGAATTCTGGAAGGTAGATTTTCTTTGTTCAGTTTATTCTTTATGATATGAACCACTAGGGACCCAATTCCAAGCCCAAAAAATGCAACAGAGATCACCATAAAAGCATAGTCATACCAAAGAATAATTGAAAAAAGCCTCGTAAGCGTCAGTTCTAAGAGTAATACGCTCAAAGACACCATGAAAAGGATAATCATGAGAAAAGCTAGAAGTGTTGAGCGCACTTTGTTACGATAAGCTATATTTCATATAGGTCTTTCTTTCTCAGAAGTTGTGTTGATAGCATATAGTTCGCAGATACAGGCATTGACTAGAACGACTTAAATTTCGCTGTTGCTACGCAATAGTTCAAGGAAAGATCAGTTGAGTAGTCAATGTGAAAATTACACGTGGCCAGTCTAGCCCAATTTTTCAATTTAAAATACCGAGAAGGAATAGGCCTTATGGTGGTTAACCATTGATAGTCAGTCTGTTTGTTATTTCGTTTTGAATAGTGGTGATAACACCAGTCAAAATCATCGTTGACGCTAAGACTGTCCATGAAAAGCTATCAACTTGTCTTTAAATAAATTAGACCTTCGTTTCGCTGATGATAGACTCTGCTGATATTCAAAAAATATCCTTGTCGATCTGACTTTTATATGACGTATCTTAAAGAAGAATTGGAAATTCAACTGTCTTCTTCACCCTCATTACCAACGACGTCAAAATTCTCTGACCTTAGAATAGACATAAACCCTTCATCATGGCTAACACCTTACCGTCGAACATCGATTGGCTATCTAACGAAAATGCTTCTCTTCTATCATGGGATAGGTATACTTATCATGACCTTAGGGACTGTTATGATCGAACATCTTGTTCCGGAATACCAAGATGCTTCAGTTCCCCTTTCCATTATCTCGGTTTTGTCTGCTGGACCAATTGAGGAGATTTTGTTTTTCGGACTGCCATATTATATTTTTGGTAACCATCTGGTAGTCCTAGGAGGGGGTCTAGTATGGGTTATGCTACACATTCTGAATACAGATACACTTGAACTTACCACGCTTTCTTATGCCAACTGGTTATTTGTTATACCATCTCTTTTCTTTAGTCTTAGAACATGGATAAGTGGAAAAGGCTGGTTTGCGATCCTCACTCACTCTTTGTGGAATGGAATTTTTTTTACATTGGGATGCCTAGTCGGTGAGGTATCTTGCAGCGTAACTCTACGAGGAAATGATATTTTGGCAAATAGTAATAGCTTATGGTTGTCTGCTATTCTCATTGTTCTGGTCTTCGTTTTGTATAAACGAAAACCTAGCACAAAGTTGTAGAATAGTAAATGTAAGACCGCTCCTGCTTTCTATCCTTTAATAATTCTAAATTCTTTTTTGAAAGCTTCTTTCCTGGATAAAATGATAACTTTAGACTTAACTTCGTACTTCGTATTTAAAAAAACTATTCAATCGTCGACAACGTAAAGCCGCTATATATTATGGAATGACATTAACTTTTAGAATAACCATGACAACTTCCATTCCTCCACTCATCGCAGAATCTATTGTGTTCACTAGGATTTGGAACGAGCAACGGAGGTTGTATCCCGCATGAGCTTGAGCCTCTCTTGCAACTTAGCCTTTAATACCTCATTAACTCGCTGACCGTCAACTTTGCCTCGGAGGACTGCCATACTCCTGCCCATCAACATCCCAAGAGCACCC
>JAATVT010000212.1 GCA_014523685.1 Nitrososphaerales archaeon TH5893 | reverse complement strand
CTAAGCGAGAAATTTTGGATTTGTGTTATTTACTTAATTCTACCTTTTTTCATGCATTTCTGGAATTAGATTTTAAGAAAGAAATTACTATGGGTATATTTCCTATTGATATTGAAAAAGTAGAAGTCCCAGCCGGCTCTAAAGAGTTTAGGAATCCCGATGACAATCGCACATATCCTATCGTTCAACTAAGAGGACGCAATTGGCCAGTCGACCCAAGCAGAGGATTTCTAAATTTCTTGAAATATGTATTAGATATCCTCTTGCTAAAGCAAGTGATTCAATCCAGTATCCTGAACGAGTATATGTCTGAAGACCTTACAAAAACTGTAAATGCTACGTTACCTACTTTTTGGAGTCCTTAAGTATTGTTGAAAAAAATTCTTGTATCAATACTTTTATAAATTGTCAAGTTCAGTATAGGTTATCGAATTTCTTCTAGTCCGACAACTGGACTAGTTAATTAATTTCGCGTAAATTAAAACTAAAAGGGCTTGTTATTATTAGTTTAAACTCAGGGTAACAATATATGTTCGTATTGATAATCCATTTTCTCCATGTCTAGGAGCCGAGGTGGATTCATGTTGGCAGATAGTGCGTTCCCGCCAAGCGGTGATCAGCCGGAGGCTATCGAGAAATTATCAAAGAGCATACTTAGCCGGAAACAAGGCAACATTCTCCAGACGTTGCTAGGAGTTACGGGCAGCGGAAAAACCTACACTATAGCAAACGTGATATCAAGGATCAACAGAAATACTTTGGTTATATCTCACAACAAGACTCTCGCGGCTCAGTTGTATACAGAGTTCAAGGATTTTTTTCCTAGAAATAATGTCGGTTATTTTGTAAGCTTTTATGATTATTACCAACCAGAAAGCTACTTGCCTCAGACTGATACTTACATAGAAAAAGATACTGAGGTAAACGAAAAGATAGAAAAAATGCGACTAGAGGCTACTGCTATGTTGATGTCAGGTGACCCTACAATAATAGTATCAACGGTTTCGTGTATATATTCACTCGGATCTCCAGTTGAGTGGGAAAAGAGTGCATTAACTTTAACCATCGGTATGAGGATTGATAGGAAGGTACTTATCCATAATTTAATAGAATCACGTTACGAAAGAAATGATTTTTCGCTTAGAAGCGGCAACTTTCGAGTAAAAGGTGATACTGTCGATATCATCCCCGGGTACTCTGACGAAATCACTCGAATTGCTCTGTTTGGAAATGAAATAGAAAAGATTACCATCTACAATGCGACTGGCATGACCAAAATAAGGGAGGTTACTTCGGTAAAAATATTTCCCGCTAAGCATTATATCATGGCTGAATCTTCTAGATCATCAGCCATCAGTTCTATAAATGAAGAACTACAACTATGGTTGCCCAATTTACCAAGTGATCTTGAAAGGCAGAGACTTTCATCCCGTACGAGATATGACTTGGAAATGATTGAGGAACTCGGTTATTGTTCGGGAATCGAAAACTACTCAAGACATTTAGATGGTAGAGCTGCAGGGCAGCCCCCGTACTGCTTACTTGACTTTTTTGGGGAGGATTTTCTATTGGTGATAGACGAGTCGCATGTAACTATTCCACAACTCCATGGAATGTACAATGGAGACTTCACGCGGAAAAAAATGCTTGTAGATTACGGCTTTAGATTGCCAAGCGCATTTGATAACCGTCCGCTACGATTTGACGAGTTCAAAAAATATTTGAGAAATGTTGTTTTTGTTTCAGCTACGCCCAGTAGTTTTGAATCGAAACACAGTTCGCAGGTAGTTGAGCAACTGGTAAGACCTACTGGTCTGGTAGACCCAGAGGTGACGATAAGAGGAACACGAAACCAATTACAGGAGTTGGTTCATGAAATATCTGTCAGATCAGGGCAAAATCAAAGAACTCTTGTTACCACATTGACAAAGAGGATGGCCGAAGACCTCGCTGAGTACTTGGCAAAAAAAGGAGTCAAGGTTAGATATCTACATTCTGAAATTGAAGGACTGGAACGTACGGAATTAATCAGACAATTGCGAATTGGTGAATTTGATGTTTTGGTAGGTATAAATCTGCTAAGGGAAGGTCTGGATATCCCGGAGGTCTCCTTGGTCGCAATTCTTGATGCTGACAAAGAAGGATTTTTACGCAATACTACAAGTCTAATACAGACTTTTGGCCGTGCAGCACGTAATGTTGACGGGACTGTCATTATGTTTGCTGATAGTACTACTGATTCAATGAAGAATGCAATAACCGAGACGGCGAGACGCCGCAAAAAACAGATACAATACAACAAGGAATTCAAAATAACACCTAAGACTATTAAGAAGCTAATACCTGACTCCGTACAGGATATCTATGGCAATGAGAGGACAAGCAGTATTGAAACAATCAAGAGTATGACAAGGTCAGACCTTTTGAGGGCTGCTTTAGAAACAGAAGCTACAATGAAAAAGTTTGCCGACGATCTGGATTTTGAGAATGCTATCAAGTACCGACAAAAGCTGATAAGAATTAAGAAAGCTCTAGGAGAGGAGCGGGTTTTGCAGGTTCCTTGATTGTATGCATGACAAATTAGTTATCAAGGGTGCTCGGCAGCATAATCTAAAGAATCTCAATCTTGAGATCCCAAAGAACAAACTTGTTGTAATAACAGGGATTTCAGGCTCTGGTAAGTCAACCCTTGCCTTTGATACAATCTATGCTGAGGGTCAGAGACGGTACGTAGAATCACTCTCTGCCTATGCTAGGCAATTTCTTGAATTGATGGATAAGCCAGATGTTGATTCTATTGATGGATTATCCCCTGCGATATCCATTCAACAAAAAACGACAAGCAAAAACCCTCGTTCTACAGTCGGTACTGTTACAGAGGTTTACGATTATCTAAGATTACTTTTTGCCAGAATAGGTGTCCCTTATTGTTATGTGTGTGGAAGGAAAATCACAAGCCTGTCCGCGGATTCAATTACTGATTCAATATTGAGATCCGGTGAATACAAAAAAACTTTGATTTTGGCTCCGGTAGTTCAAGCAAAAAAAGGGACTTATGAAAAACTGTTTCAGCAGTTTCAACAAGATGGTTTTTCACGTATTAGAATCGACGGCGAGATGATCAACCTAGACGAAGAGACCCAACGGATCTTTGGAAGCAAGCAGGCGCTGGGAAAAAAAATTGTTGACAAGACATCTTCCTTTCCGCAACTAGACAAGCAAAAAAAACATACAATAGAAGTTATTGTTGATAGACTTACTCCATCGTCGGATGAGAGAGGCAGACTATTCGAATCTGTTCAAACTGCACTTAAGGTAAGCGACGGTACAGTGGTAGCCTCCTTTGTTGATGGGGACGAGGATAAGATGTATTCGCAGCGGAACGCATGTCCAATATGTGATGTAAGTTTGGGAGAAATGGAGCCCCGGACCTTTTCTTTTAATTCCCCGTTTGGGGCATGCTTAGAGTGCAATGGCTTAGGAGTGAGAATAGAGTTTGATCCAGAACTCATTATCCCTGACCCCTCGAAGAGTATACTAGAGGGCGCAATAAGACCTTGGTCTGGTTATTTTGCTTCGTTCCGTGCTTCCATGTTGCGAGATGTAGGCAAGCGGTTAGGTTTCACTCTCAACACGCCAATCTCGAAAATGAGTGCTAAGCAACTAAACACAATTCTATACGGTACAAGTGAAAATATCCATTATAAATATCAGTCCAAGCATTCTGACTCCACATGGGAATATCGAGGCTCATTTGAAGGCGTAATTCCAAACCTAGAAAGACTATACAAGGAAACTGAATCAGAGGCAAAGCGAGAAGCCATGCAAGAGTTCATGAGGGAACTCAGATGTGATAGGTGCAATGGAAGGAGGCTAAAGGACGAAGCACTATCGGTAAAGATACAAGGCAAGTCTATTATGGATGTATGCGACCTTTCAATTGAAAATTGTAGAAATTTCTTTGCATCACTACAACTAAGTGACACCGAAAGATACGTAGCGAGAACTATACTTAAGGAAATAATGTCTAGGCTCGATTTTTTGAATAATGTAGGATTGAGTTATCTGACCCTGAACAGAAATACAGCCAGCCTTTCAGGTGGGGAGTCACAGCGTATTCGCCTCGCGACTCAGATAGGTTCAAACCTTACTGGTGTGCTCTATGTACTGGACGAACCTACCATAGGATTGCATCAGAGGGACAATGCCAAGCTAATTGATACCCTGCGAAAACTGCGCGACTTGGATAATACATTGATTATAGTGGAGCATGACGAGGAAGTTATCCGCAGCTCAGACTGGGTAGTAGATATTGGTCCGGGTGCGGGAATTCATGGTGGAAAGGTAGTTGTAAGTGGGACTATAAGTGAGGTTTTAGGGAGCGAATATTCAGTTACGGGGGCATATCTTCGAGGCCAGAAAATGGCATCGCTTCAGAAGGAAGAGCGACGAGACCTTCTAAATTGGATTACAATTAAAGGCGCTCAACAAAATAACTTGAAGTCAATAAATGT